>JAKACV010000098.1 GCA_021821085.1 Bacillota bacterium
CAGGGGTTTGGTGAAGTCTGGACATGCGCGCGGAGTGTACGATAGGTGGTACATGAGCACGCATGTCCAGCACAAGCCGAAGCCCTGCGCCGCAGAGTTCTCGACCCTTTTTGAACAACCTCTTTAACTATAAAACAAGATCCTGCAATCTACTAGTGCATTTCCAAAAAATTAAAAAACATAGGATTAAAAAATTACAAGTGCACTGCCAGGCAACATACACATTACACGCCAAATATACTACTGAGATTGAAATCTACGCTAATGAATACTGTCAAGATTAACGCAAATCATACGTTTGACATTTAAAAAGCAAATCCCTATTATAAAATAATAAATCCGGATATATGGATTAATAAATCCTGTTGCCGTTTCATTAACTATACAAGCATATGCGAGGGATAATTCACTATCGAGTTCGATCTTCTTTTGCGAATTCAACCATGTCTATAGACAAAAATAAAGGGTGGATGATTGTGAATCGTGAATCTCATGAATTAGGCATTAGACCTAATTTGCAACAATTTCTATGGTTGGTGTTTAGTACGATTTTGGTCGGCATGACGGTTGGATTAGAACGCACAGTCGTACCACTGCTTGGCAAGGATGTATACCACATTACTTCTGTAACCGTGATCTTTGCCTTCATCATTGCGTTTGGTGCAACCAAAGCAATATTAAATCTAGTTGCAGGTCAATTTTCTGATGCATTAGGTCGCCGGCCGGTTCTGATTGTCGGGTGGCTGCTAGGACTCCCGATGATTGCACTCTTGTTGTTCGTTCATACCTGGACTGCTGTGATTATTGCAAATATTTTTCTCGGAGCTAATCAGGCATTCGCTTGGACCATGACGGTCACCAAACAATTGGATCTCGTTGGACCAAAACAACGTGGATTGGCGATGGGCATAAACGAGGCGACCGGATATATCGGCGTTTCCATCTCGACGACGTTAACGGGAATAATTGCAGCGCACTATGGACTCATACAGGCTCCCTTTGTGTATGGGGCGATCGTATTATTTTTCGGACTGAGCACCAGTGTACTTGTTATTCGTGAGACGCATGGTCATGTAATGAAGGAGTCAAAAGCCAAGACTATGCAAAGTTCGGTGTCGGAAACTGGAATTTCACCAAAGATTGGAGTGGGGCGTATTCTTTGGACGACTACCATTGCCGACCCGACATTATCAGCCTGCAGTCAAGCAGGTCTGGTAAATAAGTTCGCAGATACCTTGGTTTGGGCGATGCTGCCATTGTATTTAGCGCATTTGCATGTACCGATTATTGATATTGGTTACATTGGTGGAACGTATACTGTAATCTGGGGATTTGCACAGTTCGGAACGGGAATATTATCGGATGTGATTGGTCGAAAACCCCCGATTGTGATTGGAATGGGGCTTCTAGGTATTGGAATTTTTGCGTTTGGTCTAGCTCATAATGTACCTTGGTGGATGGTAAGCGCTGCGGTGATGGGACTTGGTATGGCACTTCTCTACCCAAACTTAAATGCTGCTGTGGCCGATGTAGCACCCCCTGAAATACGTGGCGGGGTGCTTGGCGTGTATCGATTATGGCGAGATGGTGGATATGCAATTGGTGGATTTTTGCTTGGCTTTACCATTCATTCCATGGGCATGCTTCACAGTCTGTATCTTATTGGTATCATTGTACTGGTTTCGATGCTGATTGTAATCATTCGGATGAAAGAAACACATCCGCGTCGTCATTAGAAGTTCTACTAAAGGAACTTCATGAGACCATGATCACACCTCACTTTTTCGTGAATAAATGGTGGCGAAGATGATGTCAGTGCAAGCTGCAAATTCATAAAAATGCCCCTCGCGTCTTTGGTTTAATGATTTGTGTGGTACTTCCATTTTGCCATTTTCGAGAACGTGCATTTTTGTATTCCATTCGAAATTTGCGGACTTTTGAACAGGCTCTTTACGATAACTTCTTTAAATTTTCTGTAGTTTGGTGCATATGGGTGATTGTCACAGACAGTTCTTGAAGCTGTGCCGCCTGTTCTTCACTCGCGGCTGTCTCCTCTTCCACCGATCGTTGAATGGCATGAATAGCTTGTACCGTTTCTTGCACCTTGTCGCGCACCTGCTTTGACGAATCTTTCACCATCGTAGATAGCCTCCTGATTTCTTCCGCCACTACACCAAAGCCTCGTCCCAAGTCCCCTGCTCGCGCCGCTTCAATCGCCGCATTTAATCCAAGCAAATTTGTTTGTGCGGCTACCTCTGAGATAAGAGTATTAATTTCTTCTAATTCTCTCGCATGATCCTGCAATTGTTGTACAGCTGAAGCAATGTGATCGGTATTTTGTGCAAATTGCGTACCTGCTTCTGCTAAATCATGTGCTAAATTATCTAATACACCTGTTTGATCAATAAGTACACTGAATCCGTCTTTAAATTCTTGTGTATGAGAAACCTCTACGACAACAGAGAGAACTCCTGCGAATTGTTCATTCCAATAAATCGGGTTTGAAACCGACTCATATGCAACGCCAAAGAGAGATGGATCCCCCTCTTGTACAGTCCGTTTTCGATCATTCCATGCTTTAGCAGTCACAGTATCCCTAATAATTGGATCTGTAATCTTAGAACCTACTGAAACCGCGAGAGGAAAGCGGGCTGTTTTGCGAACATACGTTGCAACCCCTTCTCTAGATACAAACGCAACAAAGGCGTCTTCGGGTAAAATTAATAAGGTAGACTGAAAAAACCATTCTTCAGGGAATTCTTCATCCACCGAGTGATGTTCAATCTCACTCCGTACACCTAGCCCATAATTTCTCGGATCAATCTGTTCAATAGAGTCAATGAGCTTTTGGATGTAATGAATAGTTTCTGGGGACACCTCGAAATCTTGTAGATCAATCTGGTTACGTAATTCTTTTACATTAGAAATCCATTCTCTATGCATCGTTTGATGCTCAGTAAGCATGAGTTTATTCCTTTGTTCCATGTACTTCTCTTCATCTTCCAAATGAGTCTGCCCATACGATAAGAGTTCATCTACGATAGCAAGTAATTCTTTCCTATCAGCACCTTGTAAAAAGAGTTCAGAAAGATCGTTTACGAGTACTATTAATTGTTCATGAGCAGTTTCTATGGCTTGAATCTCAGTAGGAAGGTGACTCGTATCTTGGGTGTTTTCTTGTGAAGTCACGGTTATACATCATCTCCTTAATCAATCTCGATGACCAGTAGAGGTTGTTCAAAAAAGGTCGAGAACTCTGCGGCGCAGGGCTTCGGCTTGTGCTGGACATGCGTGTTCATGTACCACCTATCGTACACTCCGCGCGCATGTCCAGACTTCACCAAACCCCTGCTTGCATCTTACCTCAACCCTTTTTGAACAGGCTCCAGTACTATTTTTTAAATAATTTACGTCACTATTTCAACTCTTCATTGATTGAAAATAGATCTCTAAGCTCTCCTGCCATCGATTCAACCTTCGTGATCAACTCTCGAATCTCAGCTGCGCTGGCAGTCTGTTCTTCTCCCACTTGATAGATTGATTGTGCTTTGCTTTGCAAGAGACCTACGGAATTCGTTAATACTTGAATTGCTTGGTGAATTTCGTTCGCAAATGTCTTAGAGTTGTTTGATAGCTTCCGAACTTCATCTGCAACCACCGAAAATCCTCTTCCCTGTTCTCCTGCACGCGCTGCTTCAATGGCGGCGTTTAATCCTAACAAATTGGTTTGCGTGGCAATGTTTTGGATGGTCTTACTTGCATCCTGCATCTGTGAAAAACGCGTAACAAAGTCATTCATTCCCAGGTTAATCTCTTCTTGAATGACATTTACGTGATGAGACGTTTCAATAAACGTATCGCTGATGGACTGTAATGACTGGATCAAGCCATGGACTTCATAGACGAAATGACTTTGTTTCTCCACGTGCTCGGTAGAAAGATAATAACCTAGTGCACCAACACAAATTCCATTATGAAACAACGGGATTGCCTTTCCTAAATACGGTTGACCTAACGTGGTATGTTCGCGATCCACGATAGTTTCTTGAACGGTGGCGTGATGTGCGGCCTGAGCGATTAACCATTTGGGATTCAGGAGATCCCCAACACGGACGTGAAGATCAAAATTTTCCGTCCAATGTGCTGCCACAATTTTCTCCAAATCACTAGCAACAAAATAAAATGTTCCAAATCGTTTTAGAGTTTCATAATAGGCTTCAGAAGTTGCTACAACCGCATCAAGTATCTCCATCTATATCTTCCTCCTCTGGAATTATTCATATAATAAGGTGCTCGCAAATCTCTACGTAGCCATAATTAAGTATCCATGAACCACTCCAGCGCTTGTCTAGTTTCTGCATGACAACATGAAATTGCTCTCAAGCAGTCCATCTCAGCAGCTACCGGATTGTGGTATTCCTTTTAGGCGCCAAGTTCCTCCCATACAATCAATTGATCTTCATGCTGCCACACCTTTCGTTCTCCAACCTGTTCCCATACATCCTGTGAACAATCCGCAATATCAAGCGCTTCATCGACTACATATCCAATGTCCTCTGAGATCAGTAATCGGGACTCTGCAGTCAACTCCCGTTCTTCAACCTCAAGCATTTTGCGCAAATCATGAACCGCAATGACACTCCCACGCAAGTTGGCAACACCAAGCACATAAGAATCTGCTCCTGGTATGGGACGAATAGGAAGTATACGTTCAATCGAGTGAATTTTTTCGATAGGTGTTGCATAGTGATGTTGTCCAAGACGATAAATGACGACCTTCATTCGCAGCGTTTCCCCCTTACATCTATAATGAATTCATATATGTTCAATTAAAAAGCACCTGGGTCTAGGACAAGCGCCACTTTTCCATCTCCCAAGATAGTTGCGCCCGCAAAATAGGGGACATCCTTCACGGCTTGTGGCAGCGGTTTTAGCACCACTTCTTGCTGC
>JAKACV010000041.1 GCA_021821085.1 Bacillota bacterium
TACTTATCTACTGATATACTCTCTCTATATATATAATAATAATAATAATATGGAAGATAATGAACTTAGCAAGGTAAGCGATATAGAAGAAATTCAATGAATGAAGCATACTATATTTGTTGATTAATTTATTCCGCGTTAAGCTGATAAGGAGGTTGTGAGCAATGGGATTTGTGCAACCAAAGTTCTCTTATTGAATCGTTGGCTCACACGTATGAAAGACAAACTTCAAGTTACAGACATATGAAATGAGGTTTTACCTATGGACTTCACCATGCTAGGCGGCGCAGAAATCGGCGCCACGTGTACCTGGTTTCGCACGGCCACTACGCAGTGGCTCGTCGATGCAGGAACACGCATGAATGAACTTGATCCGTTACCGAATCTCGCCTTGCTCGAAGCGCAATACGCGCAGATCGATGCGATTTTTATCACACACGCGCACCAAGACCATATCGGTGCCTTACCACTCATCTCCAGCATGTTTCCAAGTGCGCCTGTTTACATGACCCAAGCGACACTCGACATCAGTCGGGTGATGTTAGCAGATGCCTTGCGCCTCAGCCAGCAGGATGGACATGCTAAGGTGTTCACCGAGGCGCAGCTCGATCAACTTTGGCCACGTGTACAAGTTATAGGGCAGGATAAAGTTTTTAGCTGGCAGGACATTCGAGTGTCCACGTATTCGGCGGGGCATATACTTGGCGCGCTGGCGATCGGTTTTGAAACAAAAGATGAGGGTAGTGTCCTCTTTACAGGAGACTACTCTGTGGCGCCAGGTCGATTGATCGGCGGTCTGCGCATTCCCCACGGCTCGCGATTCGATGTGGTCATCACCGAATCTACCTACGGCTCACGCTTGCACGAGAACCGTGCGCAACAGGAGAAGGCACTGGCAGAGCAGGTGTCCGAAGTGATCCAGCAGGGCGGTTTTGTACTGATTCCCGCCTTTGCGGTCGGTCGTGCGCAAGAAGTCTTGATGATCCTGCAAAATGCGATGCGTTACAATAGGGACATCAAGCCCTTTCCTATTGTGGTGGACGGTCTGGTTCGATCGATTTGCCCGATCTATGAGTCCTATCCGCATTTGTTACAGGGACCAGCTAAGCGTTTGTTACATACCAAAGGGCGACTGTTCACACCGGAGGATATCTTCTTTGTCAAGACGGTTGAACAGCGACAAGCCGCGGTGCATGGAAAGCCCTGTTGCATCATTAGTTCATCCGGGATGCTGTCGGGTGGTCCCGCCATCTTTTACGCAGACGCACTTGTGGGCAACGAAAAGAACGCGGTGTTTTTAACGGGGTATCAGGATGAAGAATCGCCCGGGCGTTTACTGCTCAATATGACGAAACAGGCCCCCGAAGAACGACGCTGGATCTTGCCAGATCGTGTGGTGCCTGTTCGCGCAAAAGTAGGGGTATACTCCCTCTCAGCTCACGCCGATCGCAGAGAACTCGCGCAAGTGGTCTCGGAGGTGCAACCTCACACTATATGGCTCGTGCATGGCGATGATGAGGCCAAAGCTGGTCTCTCACGCGAGTTGCGCACGTATCTTCCAACAGCTCATGTGGAGGCTGCGGTGGTTGGCGAAGCATGCACTGTGCCTATACGTGAATCTGCTGACTTTGTGCTCCCGCAGACAGAGGAACCCCTTCGCGCAAAGTCGTGGAAAGGACAAGTTCTCGCGTTCAAGGACAACGACTTGCTCCAGCTTGGCTACTGCATAAAGCAAGCAGGTGGAACATGCATGGTGACGTCGCAAGATGGTACGACCAAACGGATCCCGGTTGATTTCGTGAAAGAACCACTGGGACGCGTACCGACAGGAGAAGTTCCAAGCGAATATATGCAAGGTCTGACTGCTGCCGCCAAAGCCTGCATTGAAGAAGGACGCTATTTTGGTTATCGGGCAGCGGAGCGATTAGGTTATTTGATTGCAGAACAAGGTGGACTTCTTCCTCCTGCTGATCCCTATGGCAAAGATGAGGTCATGGAAAAGCTTGAACCCTATGGGTGGAGAAAGACCGATGCAACGCCACTCACACAGGTGTTTCGCGTGTTTGTCGCGTTTCCCTGGGCGATTCCTGACGAATTGAAAGCGGAGATTGAGGGGAAAGCAGTCAACGGCTGGCGGTATCAGATTGAACCACAAGTCTATCCACCTGCTTTAAATCAACAGATTGAAAAGCTGGCTCGGAAATATCACGTGCAGACGCAACCGGCAAAGATCTTCCCGCATGAGCAACGCCTTATCGTGCCCACGGTTACGGAGAATAATGACGTTGATATTCAAAGTTTTGCGGATGAGTTGCAAAAGATAGTCGGTGGCATTGTACAAACTCTACGTGTAAGAGAATTCCTAACAGGATCGCGCTTGGAACAAAATGAAGCCATTCGTCGTGTGCGCGAGACAATCCCAACCTCATTTTATTTACATAAGGTTGGACTCGACATTGCAAACGGCGTGCTGAAAGTATCCGTCTACTTTCCAGATGCTGTGGTCGAATCGGATGAAGCGAAGCAATTTTCACAGCACATTGAGGAAGAGACACGCTGGCGCGTGGAATGGACCCTCCATACACACATGGAGCAGCTTGCTTCAACAGCCATTCGTTTAGTAGAAAGTCAATCCAGCCACGTGGTTGGCGCTCCTGCAATGTTTGTAGATCGCAAGGTAGCCAAGGTAAAAGTCATGGGGTCTCTTTCAGATGCTGAGAAACAAAGCATCATCGAGAAATTTAAGCATCTCACCGGTTGGACATTCCACTTTGCTGGTGATTCAAGCAAAAAGAAAAATGAAACCATTTTTACGCCTGATCACTCTACACAGCGCATGGAGATCAACCAGGCGCTCCGCCTAATCGAAGAGACTTTCACACGCCTTGGCGTCGCTCTTTACAAGAAGTCACTTAAAAACAACCGCATTGAGCTTGCTTTTATTACGCCTGAATGGGGTGATACGCAAAGTACCGTGATGGAAGAATTGCGCCAAATCACAAGATGGGAGATTGTCGTGGCGGATAAAGTTCAACTGCAAGCCTTGATTCGTTTAGCGGAACAGTTGGTCGTAGGCGCAGGATTAAAGAAGACACCCAGTGTATATCTTGCGCAAAAAGCGGTGGGTGTACGTACGCAACAAGGTCTCATACAAGATGTGATCGACGAGTTTTATCGCAGAACAAAATGGCAGTTACAATCCGAATAAGAGGGGAAATCATCATATGCCCGTACGCAGCATCGAAATGCAACGCAAAAATGGAACGAAATACCGCTTGGAAACAGATTTGTCGGACAAGCAGATTCGCGAACACTATCCCAAGGATCAAATCATTGCCGAACATGCAATGAGAGGAAAAACAAAAGCAAACGAGGAGGATGATATGTAATGACCCAAGCGCGATTTCTTGTGATCGACACCGAAACCACGGGCATAGATCCTGTACAAGATACACTTGTCGAAGTGTCTGCTATGTGGCTGATAGGCAAAGAAATCGCGCCAGCCTTTTCGTCACTGGTTAATCCCGAACGTCCCATCCCACCGCAATCATCTGGTGTGCATCACATTACAGACAAAATGGTTCAGGATGCTCCAACATGGGACAAGTTATTGCCTGAACTGCAAACACACATCGAAAAAACCCATGTGCTTGTCGCGCATAATGCCGCATTTGATCGATCCTTTCTGCCCGACTTCGGGAAACCGTGGCTATGCACTTATCGTTTAGCTCGTCATCTCTGGCCAGATGCTCCTGATCATAAAAACCAAACATTACGCTACTGGTTAGGTCTAGAATTCGAAGCCGATGCGCACAGTGCCGCAGGGGATACGCTCGTCACAGCACACGTACTTTTGTATCTACTCCAAGCATACCGAGAAAAGGGATTGTTATCAACAATCGGTAAATTAATCGAGTATGCAAACAGCCCGATCGAAGTTATCAAAATGCCATTCGGCAAGTATTTTGGTGTGCCGCTAAGCGAGATTCCAGTAGACTATCTGCAATGGGTACTTAATAATATGAATGATTTAGATACAGATTTAAAATGGACGATTCGAAAGCAGCTCAATCGGCAATTGCAGCAAGTACTGTAGTAGAGCCTGTTCAAAAAGGGGTGAGGTAAGATGTAAGCAGGGGTTTGGTGAAGTCTGGACATGCGCGCGGAGTGTACGATAGGTGGTACATGAGCACGCATGTCCAGCACAAGCCGAAGCCCTGCGCCGCAGAGTTCTCGACCCTTTTTGAACAACCTCTAGTAGTTATTTCTTTTTTTTCATCGCGTTTTTGTATAGCCTCCAAACTATATTGGAGGCTATGAAATAAGCCTGCAAAAGGCATCTCAAGTGTATAATGTATTTAATGAAGATTATGTAATGGATAGCGGCATAGGAATGGAGAATTTTTACGATAGAGAGGTGAGGCGCAGTGTATTTCAAACCAAGATTTGAAAACGACGTACCGAAATCCCTAAGCTTCTGAGCGAAGCGGATTAGAACAAATTGATCCCTTCCGTCAGGAGCACGCCAAAGTTTAGATATGGCGGAGGGAAATAAATTGAATCAGCGATATTTGGGCGGTATCTTCATGGCTCTTGCGGCAAGCATTTGGGGTGGGATGTACGTAGTTAGTAAAATCGTATTGGAAAATATCCAGCCCCTCGCTCTGGTTTGGTTAAGGTATGTAGTCGCACTTGTGGTTTTGGTGTCTACCGTCATCGTGACTAGACAATCCTGGCGTATTCGCGGGCGAGATGTACCAGGGGTTTTAGCCATTGGCGTCATTGGCTATGCGGTATCCATTTGGGCGCAATTTCTCGGGACAAAACTCTCCTCGGCACAAATGGGGGCAATGATTACTTCAACAACGCCGGCGTTCATGGTGGTTTTTGGACGTCTTCTACTCGGTGAAAGGGTCACTGTCCGAAGAGCTATATCGGTTTTACTCGCAACGGGTGGCGTGCTCTTCATCATTGGTATCGGTGGGTTCGATAGTTCTTACCAACTTGGTGGACTTGTGCTCGGTATGGCCGCACTGAGCTGGGCGCTGATGTCTGTCTTGGTGAAGTGTGTTCCGAGTGACTATTCGCAACTTGTAGTGACCACGTATGCCATCCTGACTGCAACCATTGTGATTACGCCCATGGCTATGAGACAACTGATGACTGTATCTTCAGGGGTCTTGTTGCATCCCGTCGTTTGGGGTGGAGTGCTCTATCTTGGAGTAATCTCGACAGCAGTGGCTTTCTTCCTGTGGAACAAGGGGTTACAGTTGATTGATGCGGCGAGTGGTGGATTATATTTTTTCTTTCAGCCGCTTGTTGGAACTGCGCTTGGCTGGCTCGTGCTCGGGGAGCAGGTAGGAATCTCATTCTGGGTTGGAAGTGCCATGATACTGGGCGGCATGGCGCTGGTTCTAAAGCAATCTTGAAGTCTGACATGGGGAGCACCGCTACAAGCGAAGCTCCCCGCTTTCTGCTACATTGTTTTTGATGACGTCGATTTCGTCGCTCTTAATTTGATTCTGTATCAAAAAGTCCAATGTAACTCCGAAAACTCATGCTGAAGAAATTCGCGATATCACAATGCAAGTAGAAATATTAGCGAAAGAACTTACTAGTCTTTTTCATAATCAGGATAGATAAAATGGCGACAGGGATTCATGGAGGGGCAGGATGTCGATGCCTGCTTGGATAAACGGTGGAAGAATTCCGCGGTGCTATGTTGATTTGGATCAGATGACGAAGGGATAGGAGATTCGAATGTCAACAATACTGGATAATCAAAACATACTCTCCACGATCTGCAGTTTTTGCGGCACCGGCTGTGGAATCGAGATTACTGTGGAAAACGGACAGCCCGTTCGTGTCGCGGGGGATAAAAAATCACCTGTAAGCCATGGTGAAACATGCGTAAAGGGTTCACAGGGATGGGGGTACATTCAATCGAAAGAACGTTTGACTTATCCGCTTGTACGACGCAATAACAGACTGGAACGGTCATCTTGGAGTGAGGCGTTAAAAATAATAACGTCGGCAGTTCATCGTGTCAAGTCCCAGTACGGGTCGGATGGATTTGGATGTTTCAGTTCATCGAGATCGACAAACGAGTTGAATTTTCTTGCACAGAAATTTATGCGACAGGTGATTGGTAGCAACAATGTGGATAGCTGCAATCGAACTTGACATGCTCCAAGCGTCGTCAGTTTGACGACTGTGTTTGGGACGGGAGCCGATACTGGATCGTATGATGATTTTGAACATACCGACGTCATCGTTGTTTGGGGATCCAATACTCAGGAGGCGCACCCCATCATCTACAACCACATGCGCAGAGGCATCAAAAATGGTGCCAAAATGGTATTGATCGATCCAAGAAAATTAGCAATGGAAAATTTTTCCGAAATTTGGCTGCCTGTGAATGTGGGCACCGATATTGCACTAGCAAACGCCATCGGACATGTCATTATTGAAGAGAAACTTTACAATGCTTTGTTCGTGAAAAATGCGACTTTGTTTTTTGAAGAGTACCGAAATCAGGTTGAGCGATATACTCCGGAATTTGCGGAGCGGATCACCGGAATACCTCAGGAGAAGATCCGTGCGACGGCGCGTTTGTACGCGACTGCCAACCGGGCGATGATGGCCTGGACGCTTGGAATCACCGAGCATCACAACGGAACCAATAATGTACACGCGCTGATCAATTTGGCTTTGTTGACGGGTCATGTGGGAAAACCCGGGAGTGGATTGATGCCCCTGCGCGGACAGAACAATGTTCAGGGTAGTGGGGATATGGGAGCCTTACCCAACAAATTGCCGGGTTTCTTTAATGTCGAAGATATAAAAGCAAGGGAACGTTTGGAACGGGCCTGGAATTGTGAAATTAATCCAGAAAATGGGTTGAACGTATCCGAAATGCAGGAGGCCATGCACGAAGGAAAACTCAAGTTCCTCTACGTGATTGGAGAGAATCCGCTTCAGTCTGACGCGAATACCACTAGGGTTGCTGAGGCCTTTTCCAATCTAGATTTTTTGGTTGTGCAGGATTTGTTCCTAACGAAGACAGCGCAGATAGCTGATGTGGTTCTTCCGGCGGCTGGCTGGGCGGAGGTTGAAGGCACCTATACGAACAGCCAACGTGGAGTGCAGCGTGTGCGCAAGGCAAAGAATCCGCCAGAAGAAGCACGCGACGACTTGGCCATTTTTTGCGACTTGGCCAACCAATTTGGCGTAAACTGGCGCTACGAGACAGCAAAAGATGTATGGGATGAACTGCGGAGTCTTTCTCCGGCACACTTTGGAATGACCTATGAACGGATTGATCGGGAGTATGAATTACAATGGCCCTGTCCGAAATTGGACGAACCGCCAACTCAGATTTTGCATACACGACTTCACACCAACGACGTGGGTCTAAAGGCCAAGTTTGTCCTCGTGAACTATGAACCACCCGTGGATGTGGTAGATGAGGAACACCCGTTCGTCCTCATTACGGGACGAAGGCTGGCGTTTTACAATACTGGAGTAACCACAAACAACTATGGATCGAAAGTCAAAGATCAAAAAGAATACTTGGAAATCTGTCCGAAGGATGCGCAGCGACTGGGAATTGACACCGGAACAGTAGTTCGAGTGCAATCTCGACGGGGGAGTGTCGTTGTTCCGATTCGCATATCCAACAAGCTGTCGGAAGGTACCTTGTTCATGTCGTTTCATTTCCCAGACCAGGTTGATACGAATGTCTTGACGAGCGATGACGTGGATAAGAAGTCTGGGGTGGCACCTTTCAAGTACACGGCGGTGCAAATTGAGCCGTTTCTAGTGAGCGAAGAATAATACCAGAATCACCCAGGATGTGATGTTATGCCGAGAGGCTCGTAGCAACCTGGGGCTTCAGATTCACAAAGATAACCAGCCATCTATGTCAAATACTTGGGGATTGAAAGATAAATTGCTCATGAATAGGACATTGACTGCTATATCAATGGGCAGTCAATCGCTAAAAGAATGGTAACAGTATCGATTAGATTATTATGGGTTGTACCCAAGTTAGAAGTTATCTTGCTGGATGCATCGTGACTCGAGGGACCATTTGTACATACTTATTGTGAATCGTCTTTACGCAAACTTTACAATTTCTTATTAAACTCCACATGACTTCTTGGTATGATCATTACGAGAAATAGATTGCATTCCATTTTGCAGGAGGAACTCATTGTGCGAACGCGTTCAGACATCCTAGAGACACTTGAAGAATCGAAACTCCAATCGTTTCACTGGAAGACGATGTTTACGTCCGGGATGGGATTCTTCACAGACGCATACGATTTATTTATTATCGGTGTGGTTACAACGATCCTAGCTCCGATTTGGCATCTGGGCAAAGCAGAGATTGGGATTTTGAACGCTACCTCTCTGATTGCTGCGGCACTTGGAGCTGTTTTATTTGGCAAACTAGCTGATCGTTTTGGTCGTAAATCAGTGTATGGCATTGAGGTCATTATTCTAACGATTGGTGCTTTGCTATCAGCTACCTCGCAAAATTTTGATCAATTGTTGTTTTGGAGATTTATCATTGGGCTTGGAATTGGTGGCGATTACCCGACTAGTGCAATTATTATGAGCGAATATGCAAATCGGAAAAATCGTGGTCGATTAGTAACGAGCGTCTTTGCAATGCAAGGCTTTGGTTTGCTTGTGGGTCCGCTTGTTGCATCAGGGTTACTTGTCAGCGGTTTATCGCACGATGTGATATGGCGTCTGATGTTAGCGCTTGGGGCTATTCCGGCTGCCGCTGTTATCTACCTGCGTCGTACGATTGCAGAAACGCCACGTTATCTACTTGAAGTAAAACAAAATACAAGTGAAGCTGCAAAAGTAGTTTCATCCTTAACACAACATGAAGTGTTCGCATCTGATGAAAAGTATGATGATGGATGGACTAAAGGTCAGTTTTGGACGCGTGTGCTTGGGACGGCAGGGTCTTGGTTCTTTCTTGATATTGCATTTTATGGGAATAGCGTTTCATCGACGCTTATTATGAAGTCGATTGCACCAAATTCATCATTACTTCATACGACACTCATTTCCACGCTCATCTTTTTTGTTTTTGCAGTTCCTGGATACTGGGTTACGGCTTTTACCATTGATCGGTTAGGTCGAAAAACCATTCAAATGCTTGGCTTTATCATGATGGCCTTATCTTTTGCAGGTTTATATTTTATTCCTAACATAACGATGATGACAATTCCTTTTTTATTAATTTATGGAATTAGTTACTTCTTTACAGAATTCGGTCCTAATACAACCACCTTTGTCATTCCGGCTGAGGTCTTTCCGACTCGTTGGCGCGCATTTGGCGATGGCTTATCTGCTGGTGCGGGGAAAATGGGGGCATTTCTTGGGGCGCTATTTGTACCGATCTTGTTGAATCGTCTGTCTCTTTCAGGTACAGAAGGTATTATGGCTATTGTATGTTTACTGGGAATAGGAACAACGCTACTTGTTCCGGAACTGAAATCAAAATCACTGTCTGCAACGTATCGTGATTCAGATTCGGATTCAGGTAGTTCGCAATCCAAAGTTAAAAATCGGCATGCTGTAAGTTAACTTGATCTAATTCCTTTGCAAGATGCAAGACGATAAAACTCCCTTTAGATACGCGGATGATGCGGTCTAAAGGGAGTTTTATCGTCTTACGATTTTTTCTTAGGTGAACGCTGTAACATCGTATTGTCTTGAATGGAGTTGATGGTAATTGGTGCTGATTGACCAGGGGTAAATGTAATTTTGAGCGTATCTCCGGGTCGTACAAACGGGACTACGTTTGGATTCAGTGAAAGCGACGCACGATAGGATGTGCCATTTAGTAAGAAGAGCCAGTATTCCTTTACTGGGGCTCCATTTGCCCCACTTGAGGAAAGAACGTTTGCCACGCGTTCGACTACTGCTGTCAGTGTTTTTGATTGATTTTGATATGAGGTGGTATTTTCACCTCCTGTGGCTAAGTAATTTTGCCAAGAAGACAACGCATCGCTCATGCTTGGTGCAATGATCGGCTGCACGGTGTTACGTGGATCAACGAGTGCCACCTCTTGTACAATTCCCGACTGATTCACAACGGGCGCAACATAGGCATATTGGCCTGAAATATTATATAGCAGAGGGCGACCTGATGAGAGTGAGCTGTTGAGAGTGGATCCGTTGATGCGTTGTTCAGCGGCCAAATCGTTTTGCATTCCTGTAAATGGAGTATATGTGACAGCGTTTGTCTCCGCGTTAACGAGGATCAATCCTGATAGAGAGTTATCTCCACTACTAGGGGATGTCATTGGAATTTCCCAAGCCAAATCGCCGTTGTTAAGTAACACGTTATACGGCGTTCTGTGAACCGGTTCTGTAGTCAACTGATGGGTAAATGTTGATGCGATGAGTCCAGCGCGATCCCATCCATAGCGCATCGCTTCATTTTGTGCGAAAGTGGGTCCTACGACTTGGCTCACCCATGAGGGTTGATGACCCAGCGCATAAAACTGCACATTGCCTGTTGTCGGATTCGTTAGAGACGAACCCACAAGAACTTTCGTTACAAGTCCTGCAAGTCCAGGAGCTGGCGCATAAAGTGATGTTACCCAGTAGCCTTGTCCAGTGGGATCAATCTCCCAATCAGATGTTCCGATGTAAAGATTTGGGAAGTTTTGATACAAGGCTCGGCGCAGGTTATAGCTTAATCCTGCTTGAGGTGTGATCATGTAAGATGCGTTTTGGACAAGAACTGGTTTCGCGTTCGGATTACTCGCCGATGTCCATACATATCCAGGTGATATGTGTTTTGTTAACCAAATAAGACCGTTGTTGTAATCAAGAGGGGCTGTATAGATCAGTTGACCATGGTATCGCACAAGAGATAATCCTTGATTTGATACATGGTATTGTGTTCCAAGTCCGCCGATGCTATTGGCAAGAACGATTGCTGCATTGGTACGTTCGACGATTGGAACATCAGTGGCGGATACAGGTGGGAGCGAATTAGTCATTTGTGCGTGCACGAGTTGTACCTGTTCTGCGTAAGTTGCGGCGGCACTCACTTGCGTTGCAACTGCTGCTAAAGCGCCTGTGATCACCATGGAAATGACGCCGATCGCGCTAATGAGTGCAATCGGACCGAGTTGTGACAGCCCCTGTCGCAGATTTTCAATCATTGCAAATAAACCGTTTGATTGTCCGACTGACCGCGGACCACGTGGCCGTTTGCGCCTGCGATAAATCACCCACGCAATGATGACGAATACAATTGCGCCACCGCTAAATAAGGCAAATGTAAAAAGGATAAGCGCTGCAATGATAATGGGCGTCAACCATCGATTACGACCGATATGCACAAGCGATCGTAGGGTGAGAAGTCTAATCAGTTTACTCACAGCAAATAGCAAGAGAAGATACAAGAGAAAAAGCACGTTTAGCGTTGGGAAAACACCAGTAAAATATTCCCCAATACTTAACACAAGCACAACTGCTAAAAGCAATGAATAGGTCTTTCGCGAAATGCGTCGCACACCGAAGCCCAAAATAATTGCGCTGACTACTCCTAACGGTGCGAGAAGATATACATACACTAAGCATCACTTCTTTCTTTACGGATAGAATTCTGCTAAATCCGACTTGATGTCTGGACACGCATAGTTAGTGTATCATCTGCAAATTGTATTTTCCAAAATTTCTTTGTTTCTGTACTGATTCATAGACCATACGTTATTTGTTCGATACAATAAAAGATAAAATGCTATCATTTGTGAAAAACGAATGAAAGAGATATGTAGAAATTAGGAGTTGTGAAAATGGATGGAAATAGATCGCTCGTTAGACTACAACAGGTCACTGTGCGTAGGCAAAACCAGTGGCTTTTGAAAGATATTAACTTTGAGACTAAGTTGGGGCAACATTGGGCTCTTCTTGGGGCCAATGGGGCTGGAAAAACAACCTTGCTACAGTTGCTGATGGGGATGATGTGGCCAACAAGTGGAGACGTATGGGTTATTGGCCATCATCTAGGAGAATACGATGTTCGCGAATTGCGCAAAGAAATTGGATTTGTGAGTAACCGGATGGATGGTTTTCTAGAACAGAATCTATGCGCAGCAGATCTTGTTGCCGCAGGTAAGTACGCGACAAGCGGTCTCTATGCGACCATTACCGAAGAAGATCGCCATAAAGCTCATCATCTCTTGCAAGAGATGGGGGCTGGGGCAATTGCATGGCGCGCCTACGGTCTGCTATCTCAAGGTGAACGTCAAAAGGTTGTCATTGCTCGAGCTTTAATGACAGATCCCAAGCTGCTTATTATAGATGAACCTTGTACAGGACTTGATTTTCCCTCGCGTGAGCACGTCTTGTCTGCATTAGAAGGTTTTGCTTCAGATCAGCAACCACAGCTACTTTATGTTACCCATTATCCAGATGAAATTTTCCCTGCGATCAGTCATGTGGCGGTGTTGAGACATGGGGAGTTGGTCGCTTCTGGACCAAAACGGGAAGTTTTAACAAACGAAGTGCTTTCTACTGCATACGAGTTGCCAGTGCAACTTTTTTGGCAAGATGACCGCCCGACTGTTCGCGTGAAGCGAGAAACACCGTAGAGAGGATAAATGGCATGGTTCGCTTATTTGCTGGAAGGGCAGGATCGGGAAAAACCGAAACAATAATCAATGAAATTATTCGAATGACGACAGAAGATCCTTTCGGACCACCTATTTTTTACATTGTTCCTGACCAAGTCACCTTTTATATGGAACGTGAATTGACCAGACGATCGCACGGACAGGCACTTGTTCGTGCGCAAGTCATGAGTTTCAGGCGTTTTAGTTGGCGGGGATTACAACTGTTGGGGAAATTGCCATTACAACCGATTTCGAAAAATGGGAAATTTGCATTGCTGGCCTCTGTGTATGAAGAGGTTTCTGGACGACTTCAGATACTAGGGCGTGAGAAACCATCACCACAATTCATTGAACGGCTTTTGCAAATGATTGAAGAATTTCAGATGGCTTTGCCAAACTTGGAAGGGAATCAGGAACTCATTACAGCAATTTCCGACAACTCTACAGTACGCGCTAAAATGCAGGATGTTTCAATACTTCTTGAAGCATATGAACATGCTTTACAGGGACGCTTTATTGATCCAATGCACCTGATGCCTTTATTTGCGAAATCGCTACACGAATTTTCAAGTTTACCTTTAGGTGAAATCTACGTGGATGGGTTCCTTGGATTTACTGCACAGGAATTTGCATTGTTAGGAGAGATTTTCGCGTGCGTTCCTCATCTTACTATCGTCTTGACGATGCCATTTGATCGCGCGCAACAGTTGGATCATGTTGGATTTTTAACGAATTACGAGTTGGATTCTCCTTTTGCGCAAGCAGATGATACCTTTTTGCGATTGCGGAATTTGGCAAGTAGGAAGCAATGTGAGTTTCAAGTGTGTGGCGAGTCGAACGAAACTACTTGGCGATTCGCCAATAGTCCACGTATATCGTGCGTTGAGCAGTCTGTCATGGCACTTCAAGCGCAAAATGAACGACCATTTGCCGCGAACGGAGCACCTGGCGATTTCGTCATCACCGTAGCTTCGACAAGACGTGCGGAAGTACTTGGCGTCATTCGTGAACTGTTGCGCTTGCATTACGAAGAAAGGATGCCTTGGCGAGACTTTACTTTGATGGTCACCGATATGGATAGCTATCGTCCATTGTTGCAAGAAGCATTCCAACAGACGCGAATTCCTGTTTTCATGGATGAAAAACGACCTTTACATCATCATCCGCTTGCACGGTTTATTCTTGGTGCGCTCCAACTCATTGAAAGTAATTTGGCCAGTCATGCAGTGATTGAATGGCTGAAAACCGATTTAATTCCACTATCAAGGTATCAGGTAGATCAACTTGAGAATTACGTGTTGGCGCAGGGCGTTGAGGGGGCTGCATGGTGGAACCCATTTGAATATAGCTCTATGCGACGGAACAGCGAACGGATCCAAACTGTGCGCGAACAGATTGTTTCATGGTTGGCTCCCTTTCATCAAACTTTTACGGAACCATGCAAAACGATGCGAAGTATGATCAGCGCTTTATGGTCTTTGTTAGAGAAACTTGAAGTTCCACAGCAAGTTGCGATGTGGGTTCAGCGCGAGAACGATGATGGGAATCCTTTAGGTGCACAAGAACACGAACAGGCGATGAAGGGAATCATCACTTTGTTTGATGATCTCGTCGCTGCTTTTTCTGATCGAAGATTATCTGTTGCACATGTGATCGCTCTTTTTAACCAAGCCTTTGCGTCAACTAGCGTGGGTGGCATTCCATTGATGCTCGATCAGGTGGTCATAGTTGACGTATCTAGAGTTCGGGCTTATGAAGTGCAGGTTGCATTTATCTTAGGATGTAATGATGGATTACTGCCGCGGCGGATGACGCAAGATGAATTGATCTCCGATGAGGAACGAAAAACGCTTGTTGAGATGGGTTTTCTCATCAATCCGGAGAGTGCGAAACAGCAAGTATACGAGCGGTATCGAGTGTATATTGCGATGACTCGCGCAAAGCGCAAACTGATCCTATCCTATGCTTTGGGAGACGCTAGCGGTCGTTCACTGGCACCATCTGTGCTGATCGGACAGCTCAAAGCGCGCTTTTCCCCGCAGCAAATTCGTGAAGAAAATGAGTATGATCGTCCAATCATGGATGATCTTGTTGATCAAAAACTGTGTATTACTGAGGAACTCGCCGCCAGCCATTTAACGAGTGTGTTACGAGACGTGAAAAAGACGTTAGAAATGACCCCGCTTTGGCATGCAGTCTATGAATTGTTTGCGAACGGAGCACTTTCACCAATTGTTCTTTTACCAAAATTACGCGGACTAGCTTACTCAATTGACAGTGAACTGCTTCCATCCGGCATTGCGCAACGGCTGTTTCATAATGCCCAAGTAGGGTCAGTGTCGCGTCTCGAACGCTTTGCAGCATGTCCATTCTCTCATTTTTCTAAATATGGGCTTGGACTCAGAGAGCGTGAGGAACTTGACGTTGATCTTCTTGTGCGAGGCCGGTTAATTCACGATGTCTTACACCAATTTGTTGTCTATATGAAGGAACACGGGATCGCTTGGTCAACACTGTCGCAAGGGGATGCACTAGACTTATTGAATCACGTATTTAGTCAGATTCTTGCATCGAGTGATCACTCTGTGTGGACGCGAAATGCGCGTTACGTGAATTATAGTGAGCAAGTTAGACAAGCTTTGCAAAGGGCAATCGTAACGTTCACAGAGCATGCAGAGCGCAGTGCATTTCAAGTACAACTGACAGAAGAGGAATTTGAATTTGAACTACCAGGCGCGACTGGGGTTCGCCTAAAAGGGAGAATTGACCGTTTAGATACCGCTCAACATGAGGGCAGTTCTTACTATCGAATTATCGATTATAAGAGTAGCGAGCGCAGTGTTAAACTTGATCAGGTGTATTTTGGACTTGCTATTCAATTAATTTTATACGCCCAAGTCGTCGAGCAGCACAGTGTAGATTTGTTAGGAATTCCTCATGAATTTGCGGGGGTATTTTACTATCCTGTGCGCGATCCGATGAAATTGGTCGAGACGCCAACGCTGGATCATGAAGTGGAGCGCATGAAACGTAAATCTGTGCGAATAAAGGGATTGCTGCTGCGCGATCCAAACATTGCACCTTTGCTTGATCGTGAAAATGCAGTTGTCGATGATCTGTACCCCACTTTACTAAAAAAAGATGGAGAATATCGAGCAACGATCCAAACCGTTAGCCTGACTGAGTGGGAAGCGCTCAAAGACCATGTGAATGACCTTGCGAGCGGATTCTTAGAGCAAATTCGACAAGGAGTTACTGAGATTGCACCTTATCGCCTGGGGACACAAACGGCCTGCCAATTATGTTCCTATCAAGGTCTTTGCCAATTTGAACAAGCCGGGGGACTTGGGACCTATCGCGAATTGCCTAAACTGAAAGGCGAAGTTATCTTAGAACAACTTTTGCACGATAGAGGAGAGGAAGTCAGATGACTGCGCACCGGTTTTCTGATCAACAAGAGCGGGCCATCACGGAACGGGGCCATTCAATTCTCGTGTCAGCTGGCGCAGGTTCTGGAAAAACATCTGTGCTCGTGGAACGAGTGCAGCGGCTTGCGATGAATGAAGGGATTGATCTTGACCGAATTCTCATCGTGACGTTTACAGAAGCTGCTGCTAATGAGATGAAAGAACGCATCGCCAAAGCATTGCGTGGCGTTCTCGCAGAACATCCAACGGATCGCCAATTGATTCGGCAGTTACATTTGCTTGATCGTGCGCAGATTTCTACTTTGCATAGCTTTTGTTTGCAAGTCTTACGCTTCGCTGCATTGCAATTGCCAATAGATCCTGGATTTCGTATTGCAGATCAACAAGAGACGATGATGTTACAATTTACTGTATTAGATCAACTGGTAGCGGAGTGGTTTACAGCATCAAATGGAGCATTTAAGGAATTTACGTTGCGTTATGGTGATATGTTTGGCGATGAAAATTTGCGAACCATGATTTTACACCTTTATGCGTTTGCACGCAGTCAACCCCAACCTCACGAGTGGTTAACACAAGCTGTGGCTGATCTTGCCCGAGCTGTAGAAGTACCCATAGCAGAGTCAACAGTGGGAATCGTCTTTTTTTCTTGGTGCAGTGAACAACTTCAAGCCGCACAAGAACTGATAAAGGAAGCGTTCCATCTGTGTGCTGATGAAGCATTGAAACCTTATCGCGTCGCGTTAGAGAGCGATATGGCCTTACTTGATGTGGCGTTACACGATGTGAATGCAAAAAATTATCCCAAGTTACAAGAGAGCCTCGCTCGATCTTTTGTTAAATTAGGGCGTGCACCAGATGCGGATCCGGAAGATAAAAAACAAATTCAAGACTTACGAAGCCGTGTGAAAAAGCGAGTGAATCGGTTGACCGGAACCATCCTTGCGCGTAGTGATGTGGAGATACAACAGGAAATGGCGCATACAGTGCCATTTATGCAGACACTGATTGATTTGGTTTGGGAATTTCACGTTTCATATGCTGAGGCAAAACGTTCCCGCAGTTGTGTGGATTTTGCCGATTTGGAGCATTTCGCCTATCAAGTACTCACAACTGATACGGGTCAATCATCCGTGATTGCCGAGCAAATTGCTGAGAAATATGAGCAAGTGCTTGTAGATGAATATCAGGATACGAGCCCGATACAAGACGCGATTTTAGCGCGTATTGCACGCAGGGATCATCCCACTCTCTTTTATGTGGGCGATGTTAAACAGAGTATTTATGGATTTCGCATGGCTGAACCAGGGTTATTTCTTGAGAAATATCATGATTTTCAGCGCCGTGACGGTGGCGTTCGCATCGATTTACAAGACAATTATCGCAGTCGCAGAGAAGTCGTCGATGCGATCAATTATCTGTTTGGACAAATCTTCTCACCGATTTTAGGGGGTATCACCTATGATGAAACGGCACGCATGAATGCGGCGGCGATTTATCCTCCACTTGATCAAAATACAGGAGTGGCTGGAGTCGATGTTCATTTGATCGATCATTCATCAAATCCCCACGCTCATACGACACAGGGGATTGAAGAGGGGGATCCAGACGATGAGAATGAACGGATAGAGCATGATGCAGATCTTGGCTGGCAGTCTGCAATTGAATTGGAAGCTCGTGTTGCAGGCCAGGAAATTCTCAGACTTATCGAGAATGGTACGCTCGTTTACGATGCGGATTCTAAACACTATCGACCGCTGCAGTGGCGTGATATGGTTATTTTGTTGCGATCAAAAGCGGGGCGTATCGATGCGATATTACAGGTGTTTAGACAATTAGGAATTCCCTGTTATGGCGAGTCAGATAGTGGATATTACACAAGTCTTGAAATGAAGCTAATACTTTCGTTACTGCAAATTGTTGATAATCCACGACAGGATATCCCCCTGGCTACCATTTTACGATCTCCAATCGGTGGCTTTTCGACTACAGATTTGGCTGAAATTCGGCTTTTTGAAGAACATAGCGATCTCTTTCAAGCGCTTCTTGTCTGTAGTCGACACAATGAAGAATTAGGGTTGCGCGCCCGTTCCTTTCTTGCAAAACTAGAACGCATGCGTACACTTGCGCGTATGCAGGGTATAGTAGAAACAGTAAAATTTTTAATTCAGGATACCGGCTTAAAGGACTTTGTAATGGGATTGCGTGATGGAGGCATGAGAGTAGCCAATCTTGATCAGTTTGTGCGTCAAGCCCGTGCGTACGACGAGTTAGAACAGCATACATTTTCAGGTTTTGTCCAATTTGTATTGGAGCATGATATGCGGTCAGGGGATGCAGGATCGGCTGGAGGAGTCGCGGAACATGACGATGTCGTCCGTATACTAACGATTCATAAGAGCAAAGGATTAGAATTCCCTGTTGTATTTTTATTAAATATAGAGAAGTCCTTTCGACTAAATGATCATCAACTACCTATTCGTTTTCATAAGGATTTGGGATTTGGTCCGGATTTTGTGGATTTAAAGCGTAAAGAAAAATGGAAAACAATAGCATCTGTTGCGGTCGATGCATTGACATCGCGGCAAAACTTGGCCGAGGAGGCACGGATATTATACGTTGCGGCCACGCGCGCAAGAGAAAAATTAATTTTGGTTGGAGCGGTTCGCAATCTAGCGGATACATGGACCAAATGGCGATCTACTGCTCTTTATGAACCTAGTCACATTGGTCCATTAAGGGAATCAGTTCTGCTTGGCGCGAAACAATATCTCGATTGGATTGGCCCTGCGATTTATCGTTCATCTCAACTGGGTTCACCTTTATTTCAAGTGACGCTTTGGGGAAAGGAATTTGATCGAGAATTGCCTCGACCGCGTCAAACGCAAAAAGGTCAGTTAGATTGGGAGGCGATCGCGCGTCTTACTCCAGGTCAGTGGCCTGTTGGGCCTGAATTTTTAGCAGAATCAGCGACCTGGCGCGAGAAGGTTTTAGCCCAACTATGGAATAATGAGGAACGCGTGGTATCCCTCTCTGCGAAGATGAGTGTAACGGAATGGAAAAATAATTGGATTGATCAATCTGATGAAGCAGAAGGATCTGGCCAGTTGTCACGCTTGACACGTCAAGTACACTTTTCTCGACCGCGTTTTATGACACAGGATAGCACTTTGACAGCGTCGGAGAAGGGCAGTTTATTCCACACTGCCATGCAACATTTTAAACTTACCTCGGGGTTGACAGAGGGGCGTGAGGTGATTCGGCAGATGCAAGAGTTGATACGCTCAGGCTTCCTTCCTGGCGATGCTCTGCTGCATCTTGAGCCAGAGGCATTTGTCGGTTATTTCCAATCTACGCTTGGACAGTTGATGATCACTAACTGCGATCGCGTTTTGCGCGAAATTCCCTTTACATTAGCTGTTCCTGCAGCGCAGCTTGCGCCGCATGTTGCATTCTCACATAAGATTGCGACTGAGCATGTGATTATTCAAGGAACAGTTGATTGCTTGATTGCTCTCGAAAAGGGTATGATCTTAGTGGATTATAAAACAGATCATGAGATAAAAAGTGAATCGGAACTAGTGAACCGGTATGAATTGCAGTTGGCCTTGTATAAAGTAGCCATGGAACGAGCCTATTCTCGGCCTATATCAGGGGCGTATCTCTATTTTATGAATGGTCATAAGACTGTTGAGATCACTAAATCAATGAATTGGCCAAATGTTTAGGTGTGATGGGAGAGAAGAGAGTGTCAAGTATACAGTATGGCAATATAAAGCAAAGGAAACATTCAATCAAGGAGCGGATGCGTGAGAAAATTCTCATCCTAGATGGTGCAATGGGGACCATGATTCAACAGCAAAATCTCACGGCTGATGATTTTGGTGGAGAGGCGTATGAGGGTTGCAATGAGATGTTAAATCTCACTCGTCCAGATGTCATTGAAGGTGTTCATGAGGCTTATCTCGCGGCTGGATCTGATATTATCGAAACAAATACGTTTGGTGCAACACCGATTGTTCTTGGGGAGTACGGTCTTTCAGATAAAACGTATGAAATCAATGTACAGGCTGCACACCTAGCGCGTGCCGCAGTGGACAAGTTTTCCACGTCCGAATGGCCGCGCTTTGTGGCAGGTTCACTTGGTCCAACAACAAAGACTCTGTCCGTCACCGGAGGATCTACGTTTGAGAAGATGGCGGATACTTATTACCAACAAGTGAGGGCATTGCTGGTAGGCGGGGTGGATGTGCTGTTGCTTGAAACCGCACAGGATATGTTGAATGTTAAAGCGGCAGGGGTAGGTATTTTTAAGGCTTTTGAGGAATTGCAGCAGCGAGTCCCGATTATGGTTTCAGGAACAATCGAGCCGATGGGTACCACACTTGCTGGTCAAAACATCGAAGCGTTCTACATCTCCCTACAGCATCTTGAGCCATTGTCTGTTGGCTTGAATTGCGCTACGGGTCCGGAATTTATGCGCGACCATTTGCGGACTCTATCAGGACTTGCACAATCCGCCATCAGTTGTTACCCGAATGCAGGACTGCCTGATGAAGATGGACATTATCATGAATCTCCGACTGGACTTGCTAAGAAAATGCAAGGATTTGCTGAGCAAGGATGGTTAAATGTCGCTGGTGGCTGTTGTGGTACAACTCCTGAACATATTCGCGCATTGGCACAGGCCTTAAAAGACTACACACCTCGTGTGGCTGTCCCAGTTCGCGTTCCTGCAATTTCTGGGATTGAACCAGTTTATATTGAAGAGGATAACCGACCACTTCTTGTTGGCGAGCGTACAAATGTCATAGGCTCTAAGAAATTTAGGCGTTTGATTACCAATGAACAGTATGAGGAAGCTTCGGAAATTGCCAGGCTGCAAGTTAAGAGTGGGGCGCAAGTGATTGATGTATGTGTGGCTGATCCAGATCGTGATGAGTTGCAAGATATGGAGCGGTTTTTGCAGTTTGCAGTTAAAAAGGTTAAGGCTCCATTTATGTTCGATTCAACAGATGTATTCGTTCTTGAACGAGCGCTTATATATAGTCAAGGTAAAGCTATTCTTAATTCGATCAATCTCGAAGATGGCGAAAAAAGGTTTCGTGAAGTTGCTCCACTTGTCAAAAAATATGGAGCGGCCGTTGTGGTAGGTACGATTGATGAAACCGGCATGGCGGTTACACGCGAACGAAAACTGGAAGTAGTGCGTAGGTCCGTCGAACTTTTGGTTTCACAGTACGGCATACATCCAACAGATTTGATCTTTGATCCGCTTGTCTTTCCTGTAGCAACTGGCGATGTGAACTATATCGGCTCAGCGCAAGAAACCATTGAAGGAATTCGTCTAATTAAAGAATCCATACCCGAGGTACAAACGATTCTTGGGATAAGCAATGTCTCCTTTGGATTACCAGCTGCAGGACGAGAAGTGTTGAACGCAGTTTTTTTGTATCATTGTACGAAAGCAGGACTTGATTATGCGATCGTGAATACCGAAAAATTAGAGCGCTATGCTTCTATTTCAGAAGAGGAGCGCAAGCTCGCGGAAGACCTCTTGTTTCATACGAATGAAGAAACGGTTGCGATATTCACAGCCTTTTATCGAGGGAAAAAAGTAGTGGAGAAAGTCGTGACGTCAAATTTGACGTTAGAAGAGCGAATAGCGCGATATGTGGTCGAAGGAACAAAAGAAGGATTAATCCCGGATCTCCAATTGGCACTAGAAAAGTATGCTCCACTTGCTGTGATCAATGGGCCACTAATGATCGGTATGGAAGAGGTTGGGCGTCTATTTAATGCGAATGAATTAATTGTCGCAGAAGTTTTACAAAGTGCAGAAGTCATGAAAGCGGCGGTTGGATTTCTTGAACCTTACATGGAAAAAACGGAAACGGCGGTAAAAGGGAAGATCATTCTAGCAACGGTCAAAGGTGACGTTCACGATATTGGAAAAAATCTAGTGGATATTATTCTTACGAATAATGGATACCGAATTGTTAATTTGGGCATTAAAGTTCCGCCAGAGCAATTGATTTCCGCGTATCGGACTGAACAACCAGATGCCATCGGATTGTCTGGATTACTGGTGAAATCTGCGCAACAAATGATACTGACCGCTCAGGATTTGAAGAATGCAGGCATCAATGTTCCTTTGCTCGTTGGTGGAGCTGCTTTGACCAAAAAATTCGCGCATACTCGCATTGCTCCAGAGTATGACGGACTTGTCCTCTATGCGCGTGACGCAATGGAGGGTTTAGAGTTAGCAAATCGACTCAGTGATCCAGAAGCTCGCACTCGGATGGTGGAGGAGATGCGCTTATTGCTTGAATCGAACGTGATGGCTTCTGTGCATAAACTGCAAACGAAAGTGGAGGTGCAAAAGCGCGTTGTATCAATTGAACAAGCACGGGTTTTTGTGCCACCAGATCACGCCCGTCACGTCTTGCGGGATTATCCACTCTCTTTTATCGCTCCTTACCTCAACTGGCAGATGCTTCTTGGTAAACACTTGGGCCTGCGCGGTAACGTTGAAAAGGAACTGGCGAGTGGCGATGAGAAGGCACTTTCTCTCAAAACCTTGATGGATGAATTATTGCAAGAGGCCATTTCTACAGGGAGTATTCGGGCGAATGCGCTGTATCAATTTTTTCCTGCTAAGGCGGATGGAAATCGAATCTTCATCTATGATCCGAATGATCACAAAACAGTCATCCAAACGTTTGATTTTCCGCGACAAGAAGGGGATGCAAATCTCTGTCTGGCAGATTTCATTCGACCAATAACGAGTGATGAGATGGACTATGTGGCCTTTTTTGTTGTGACGACTGGAGAGGGTATTCGAGTGCAGGCGGAACAATTAAAGGAGAGGGGTGACTATTTGCGGTCACACGCATTACAAGCACTGGCGCTTGAGCTGGCTGAAGCCTTTGCGGAACGGCTGCACCATATTTTGCGTGACAGTTGGGGTTTTCCTGATCCCGCAGAATTAACGATGAGAGAGCGTTTTATTGCTCGTTATCAAGGGATACGAGTATCGTTCGGTTATCCAGCGTGTCCGAATCTTGATGATCAAGAAAAACTGTTTGACCTTTTAAGTCCCGAAGAAATTGGCGTGGAACTGACTGAAGGGTATATGATGGATCCTGAAGCGAGCGTATCCGCTATGGTGTTTAGTCATCCTGGAGCGCGCTACTTTAATGTGGAAGCGTAATAAAAGAGCCTGTTCAAAAAGGGTTGAGGTAAGATGCAAGCAGGGGTTTGGTGAAGTCTGGACATGCGCGCGGAGTGTACG
>JAKACV010000042.1 GCA_021821085.1 Bacillota bacterium
GTTGTTGCTCAAGGGCTTGAGCAATTTCCTCCATGGTATACGTATCTAACCATCGCGTGATCAAAAGCACCCTTTCCTTTCGTATCAAAGCATCCTCTACACGAACAAACGTCTTGACCTGTGAAGGCATCATCGCAGTAAATGTCGAGTAGAGCACCGATCTTGGACGTCTTTTATAGCCTTGAAAAACAGCTTGCCAATCAGAGGCATGGTCTTTTCCGTATAAGGCCGTGGTACTGTCGCCAAGACTTGATACGTGCCATCGGAAGAGAGAACCTCAAGGACATCCCATTTCACCTTCAATAAAACGGAGGCTCTTACCTGGCATTGTGGTAAAGGGAAACGCGTTGATTCAAACGATAACTCACTGTACTTGTTTAATCGTGCCTGATCCAAGTGATAAATCTCAAGCGGTACAGCAGGTAGCTGAAGCAATTTCACACGTTCTTGTTCCCACAAGTCGGCAATCATCGCATCCTTTGCATAGTGCGGGCGTTGTCGATCCGACTTGGCCGCTTGGGCCAGGTACTGTTCAAACTGTTCAAACTGTTCAAACTGTTCAAACTGTTCGAGTGACTCGATGATCGGTGGTGGTACACACCAATTACGACGTCCATAGCCCACCTTGTTCTCGACATGACCTTTTTGATGTAAAGCTTTACATTAAAAAGGTCATGGAAAGCTGGTGGTAATGTAAAGTAAGGCTGTGAATCTACTGGACTTACCGGTAGCGGCCGTGAATTCACTTTACATTACCACGCATGATTTATTAGTTAAAAGATTTGAGCCAACTCAGCAGGTTATCGTTGGTCAACCATGAAGGAGCCTCTTTTGGTGAAACATCTGAATACGCCTTTTCGACTTTACGACTGCTCTACCCTGATCCATCGGTCTTTTTAAGCAGTCCAGTGGAGGAAAGTTATTTTCAAGGCTCTCTTCAGTCCGCGCCAACACTAGCTTCCGTGAACATCGAAAAAGGCTCACTTTAACAGCTGCTCTAATACCGCCTGTACCTGACTTGGTACGGCTCTCCCAATGGTGTCACCGAGGGACACCTCCTATATGCCAAGCGCAAATAATTTATCGGTAATCCTGAACATGGATTCTACAGGTACCTTTCCTTCGTATGGGCATCCAAATACCATAGAGACGTAGCCACGCACCGTTTTTCCACATGACAAAGCTTCCTTCACAACTTCCCGATATATGGCCAAACTCCCGTCGACGGACTGGTTTACATTTTTCAGGTTGTGCGTTTCACTGGCTGAAATGAATACAGATACCTCGTCGATATCCGTCTCCAGCACCCTTTGCAATCCTCGTAGGTTCGGGATCAACACTGCGTAAACAACATCCGGATGTCGATGAATCCTCTGCAAAACTTCCGTTGTGTCCGCTAGCGCCGGGATCCATTTAGGGCTTGTAAATGACCCTACCTCGATATACGGGAGGCCAGACTGTGACAGCATGTCCACGAGTGCAACTTTGTCATGCGTCGCCAGGACCCTATGCTCATTTTGGAGACCGTCTCTTGGTGAAACTTCCTTCATCGTTACATTCTTCTGTATCCGCACATCAGGGCCCCCTTTGACCGGAAGGTTGTGTTCCGCCTTTTAACTGCTACACCAGTTACGGACCACAACTACTCGGCAAACTGGTAACTTCGGTGGCCCTTGGTGAACCCTCTAGCAATGTAAATCCACGCCCCCCCTCCATTTGATCCATCATTGGAGCAAATAGTAAGTTGATCCGTATCGGGGATGAAAGCTGGATGCGTTGAACGGAGCATATGCCCCTCATCGCGACCGGGTATTAGGACTTGCCCGATTGGATACCCAGTGTTGTTAAACACGAGTACGCGACCTTGTTCGTACATGGCAACATACAGGTTGTCCCCACTGTCAATACAGCACGAATCAGGACCCAGATGACCGGTAAAATAGTACGGGACAGATGCCCCAAATGGAGCAATTTCAATGCCGTCCTCCAACAACTCAATCCGATGCAGGCGGTTCGCGTTTGTTTCCGTCACCCACAGGATCTTTTCGTCCGTACTTAGGGCCACGCCGTTCGCGACCGCAATGTTTTGTATGACTGGATGTATCGTGCTGAAATCCGAAGGCACGTAATAGACCCCACCCAGCGGATTCGTGGAATACCCCTTAAAGTCAGTGAAATAGAATCCACCTTTGTGATCAAACACCATGTCGTCAATACAATACCCTGCGTTGGGCGTCACAATGGTTTTTACGTCTGTCCCGTCTGGATTCATGGACAGGATACAACCCGTGCTCTTGAAATCACCTAAAGAGCATACGAAGAGTCTTCCGTCCTTGTGAATCTTCACGGCGGCAGGTTTCAAGTCTGCAGAGGAATAGATAACTTTGATTTCCCGTTCAGGAAAACGTGCACGGTACACGTTGCTACCAAATACATCCACAAAGAACAGGTTGCCCTCGCGATCGAAGCAAAGTCCTTCCAATTGAAGGCCCTCGTCAGATACTTTCAACCACGGCTCAGCAACGACCGTTTGTAGGCCGGTTTCTCCGGCCAGAAGCGGAACCGCCGAACTCGGCCTTTGATAGTCAAGTTTCGGTAAGCGTTCAGCGTCCATCGTATCGCCCCTATATTGTAAATTTGAAAGTTTGGTCTCCTGCACTTTAACGAAAGCTCTTCGCGAAGTGCAGGAGGTTCTCAAACGTCAACGTAACAAACATCGACTTGTTACTTAGAATATTTAAAATATTAAAACCAATACATTAAACCGTGATGTCCTCCAACTGTGTGCCCGGTTTCACGCGCTTCGTTCCGAAGGCCAACAGTCCTGGAATGATGGAGCAGATGGCACCCCACAGGAAGATCGAGTTGCCAACCCCGATACTGTTAAAGAGCATAGGGCCGGTCGAGCCCGCAGCGATAAATCCAACCCACGTCGCGATCGAGAGAAGCGTACCGCCTGTACCACGAGCACGAGTCGGGAATGACTCCAGCGCAAACGCGACCGCCGCACCCATCTGGCCAATCGTGAAGAAGTAATACAACGCATAGAACAAGGTTATCGTTGCCCATGTGTTTGCGTCAAATGCCAGAAGTACACCAACCATAGCGCCAAGAATCAGGTAGACAGCACTGACCTCACGGCGCCCAAATTTTTCTCCAAGATATGCCGCGCTGAGATATCCCAGGATACCGACACCACTTGCCCAAGCCGATGTGACATACATCGAGGACGATGGAAGGTGCCGTTCGGCAAAAATGGTTGGTAGCCAGTCGATGATACACGCGGCACCATAGTTGTAGATCAATTGCCACAGGAAGATTAGAATGGACGTACGGGCGAGATCCTTCCCAAAAATCTGAACGTACGTAAACCTGCCAACCTTCGATTTATCAACCTTGAATTTGGCAGAGACTTCTACAATGCTGGCCTCGTCACGGATCTTCTTGAGATCCTGGAACCGCTCTGTCTCTTTCACATTTCGTCTGACCCAAAGAACAAACAAAGCTGGGATAACGCCGATCACGAACAGCCAACGCCACCCTAGTGTCGGCATCACTACCATGGAGATGAGCGATGCCAGGAACCAGCCAACCGGCCACCCAATTTGGGCGAACCCGACCCACCAGCCTCTGCTGTTGCTGCTGGCCTCTTCCGCAACCATGACCTGTCCAGCCATCCACTCGGAACTTCCACCGATTTGTGTGATACCTCTGAAGCAGAACAGTGAAATGAAGTTAAACCCTAATCCACTGAGCAGACTTCCCAAAGCAGTGGCTAACAGCGAAAACTGGAATACAGCCTTCCGTCCAAAATGATCCAGGATTGGTCCGAAAATGAACGTCGCAATGGCACCAATGATGAAAATCCCAGTATAGATATACGAGATTTGTTGGGTGGTGATATGAAGTGCTTTCTGGATGGACGGGTAACTGAATGTAAAGAAACTGCTATCTAAGTTGACCAAGGTCCACCCGGCCAACGAGGTAAACGTTACAAGTGCTGCGTTTTTCGTCAGCCCTGTTCTTTTTCTAATCGGTTTCTCAAGTGTTTCACGAGTAGTCGACATGATTTACCTCCTCCCATTACTCACGTAAATCGCGATCACTTTCGCCTCCTGTTTCTCCCTCGGAAGAAAGACATGAGGCTTCTTACCGTCGAAATAAGCACTGTCTCCGACGGACAGTGGATATAAGTTGCCGTCGTGGTTTAGATAGATGCTTCCTTCCAGCACGTAGATAAATTCATCCTCGTCGTGTGTAAATAATTCGTAGTTTTCCAGAATCGCCGGGACGGTGACGACTGTTGGTTCGATGTAGCTGAATCGGGACTTGTTGGCCAGCGTCTCATAAACATAGCCAATCTCATTCCCACCCATTCGAACCCCTCTGTTGCTTGCGCCGACGATGATCACCAGTCGTTCGTCATCGTCGTCCTGTAGAAACCAGGTGAGCGGTAAATCCAGGTTCTTCGCGATTTTCGAAAAGGTGGCTAAAGCTGCAGGGGAGTGTCCATTCTCAATCTTTGACAACATGCTCTTGGTGATACCGCATTGATCAGCCAGTTCTTGTTGTGTCAGTTCCTTATGCAAACGTGCTTCGCGTAAACGTTGTCCAATCAGAATCAGGTTCATAGCGGCCTCCAAAATTTAAAAAGATGTGTCGGTTATCACCTCCCATTATAATCGACATGTCCTCGTCGTACCGAATCACTAACCCAAAACAGAGTTTTGTTTCTTATCGTTGCAAGCTGAGCTTGTTCCACAGTTCCTTTGCCTTATCCACGCGGACATCCTTAAGTCGAACCATCTCAGCGACCACCCAATCCACTGCATTCGTCGGAATTTCAGCCTGGACAGCGATGTTACGTGCGTGAAGTTCCATGTGACCTCTTTGAACCCCCTCGGTGGACAATACGCGCAGAGCCGCCATGTTTTGCGCCAATCCAACAGCCGTGATGACTTGCGCCAGTTCGTCCGCGGAATTTATACCCAATATTTTTAGGCTTAACCGGGCCAAGGGATGGGTTTTTGTAGCACCCCCGACGATCCCGACGGCCATCGGCACCTCGAGTGTTCCCACCAAGTCTCCGGCATTGTTGATCTCCCAAGTGGTCAGGGGACGATATCGACCCGTCCTGGCTGCATACGCGTGTGCGCCAGCTTCAATAGCACGCCAGTCATTGCCGGTGGCCACGACGATTGGATCAATGCCATTCATGATACCTTTGTTATGGGTGGCTGCACGGTACGGGTCCGCGTCGGCAATTTGATACGCACGGACAATGCCACGGACCACTTCTTCACCAGAAAACTCATTCGTTTCGAGGTTCTTCATGGGTATCGATACACGTGCCCTGGCCACTCTACGATCTGCCAAGTTGCTCAAAATCCTCAGGATGACCTTGCCTTGCGTTATCTGCTCGATCCGAGGGGCTAATCGTTCTGCCATTGTATTGACGGCATTTGCACCCATTGCATCCAAAACATTTACGATGAGATGTATGGCAATGACAGATCCCGACTGTGTGTCTTCCAACACACGAACATCAATGTCTTTGGCTCCCCCACCAAGTGACACTAGCGTCTGATCATATTTGTTGGCTTCGGCCAATAATTCGTCGCGGTGCTGGTACACATTCAAGCGTGCACCATAAGGGTCGTTGACGCCTGTTACGTGAATCTGTGAAATCATGAGAGAGCCGCTGTAGGAAGTTTGAAATCCTCCTGACGCCCTAGTGATTTTCGCCATGTAGCTAGCCGCTGCTACAACAGAAGGCTCTTCAACTACCATCGGTACCAGGTAATCCTTACCGTTCACAGTGAAGTTTGCTGCAATTCCGAAAGGTAACGGAAAAGTCCCAACGACGTTTTCGATCATTCGGTCCGCCGTATCCACTTTCAATCCTTCGCCGCTGCAAACAAACCCCAATTCAGAACGGTCAATTTCAGTCAGCTTCGCAACAACGTCAAGGCGATCCGAAACAGACATTTTGTAAAATCCATCAATTCTTGAACTAGAAACTGGCACGTTTTTAGCACCCCTTCCAAATGAATTGAACTAATGTTTCCCTTAATTCAACCTTGTTGAATATGGTTGCGCTTTCATTGTAGCACAGAAATCGACTTTGTAAATATTCAAATTGGGGTACAGCTGGCATACGCGCGAAAATAGGAATTAGGCTGGGCGATTATCCCATTACTCAAGGTAGATAGGTATCGCTATGTCACTGTCTAGAGGCGGAGGTTTGTTTTCAATGTCGATGTAGTAGTCGCCAAATCTTTTAATGTGGCGGGTCAGGTATGGACTGAGGATAGCCACATCTTCGCGATGAATCGCGTATCCTTCTTCTTTCAAGTTCCGTAGGACGCGACCACAGGGTTCTTTTTCCTTCCGAAATTTGTATTGCGAGCGTTCTGGAAAGGAATCGTTGCCGTACCCCAGGTACATCAGAAGGTGTCCGGAACGTTCCGTAGTACAGAGGGCGCAAAGATATTCTGCAGGATCCGCGGATATATCTCCACTCTGAAAAAGCAGGGACTGCCCGTTCTGGAATACCTCCAATGCGCTATCCGAGGAACCCCATTCATGCCACCATCGGTTGAGTCATAAGCTCTCCCACTCTGTAAGGCTATGCTTGACCCACATTATGTACAATTTATGGATGTAGGTAGCTGCGATATTTAAGAACAACATTAAGCTCGTTTAACCCCTTCCAAATTACTTTAGCCCCAGGTTCACCGTCTCCTTTGCGGCCCAGGAATCCACCAAGTTTGGCGAGATAAGATACTGCCTCTTTGATCGTTGGAGCAGTGTCGGGAGTTGTGGGGGTTCGATTCGCAATACAGTACAGTACAAGACCTTCCATTCTTCTTCCTCGAAGAACATTGTACACGGCTCCTTCGAGTATTGTCTGGCCATATAGGTCATTCCCTGGATTCGAGCCGAAATAATCGAGTAGACGAGGATTAATTTTTGTAGACGTTCCGCTGTCCGGTTTTGTAGTTTTTCAATTTCACAGCCACTTTTTAAAATATAGTGGCATCGCTGTCGGGTAAAGGACTGGCGCTATCGTCGGGCGATCCGTCTCCAGTCCCTCCCCATAAGAACTGCTCGTGAGGTTTTCCCTCAAGCAGTTCACCCCATAAACTTCTTCAAAAGGGTTATGAGACCTATCGAGATGGCCGACACTTTCATCGAAATCCGTTTGCGTTTTTGAGAGGATGAACTTTCCAGTCCCAGTAAAGCCCCAATACGCCGTACAGATATTCGTTACTCCATCTCCGCCATCCGATACTACGCTTTTGTCTTCGTTTCCTTCTCGTCAGCAGTGTTCGAATTTTCATTTCCGTATAGTCACGCACTTCTCCAAAGATGGAGACGGATGGGAATCCGACCTATGCTGCCTGAGCCAAAGAGATGGATATCAGTCATTTTGTGACACTATCGAGTGACGAGAATGCGCACGAGGTATTCAGGTGGGTGGATACCCTCATCAGTAACCTGAAAAAATTTATCGATGGGACCTACCATGGGCGAGAAGAAAACAAGCAGTCATACCTTGAGGAATTCGCATATCGATTTAATCGTCGAGGTATGGGGAACCGATTGGTCGAACGGCTACTGAATACATGCGCTTTCGCTAAACCATTAAATGTCATGGGAACGGCTTAAGTGGGGTTTCGGCCCATATTACTTTCGTATCTTAATAAAGATGTAACACTTCTTTATCAAGCATTTTAAGCGCTGTGTGAAATTGTTCAGCCTGTTCAATCGGACAGCAAAAATCCTCTTCCCAATGCAAAAAAGACCAATATCACTCACTCCATTAAAACTAATCCCATTCGAAATAGAGCGGTCAACCAATCCGGCGTCAGTCGCAGACCTCCAAACCATTCAAAAAGGTAGAGATTTGCGCGCTGAACGGGCGTTTGAACGGGCGTTTTCGTCATCTTCTATTCCTCATATCTCTTCAGCATTCCTCATTTATTTCGAAAAACGAAATAAAATCCCTGCATGTCTGTACAGATATTATACCAACATATATACTAGTTTATATGTTGGTGAAGATTTCCGCAAAGGGGGAATATTTAAATTGCCAGAGAAGTTTAAACTGGAACAGGAAGTAAAACGCTTACGTGCAATCAATCAGTTATTGTATGCAACGCGTGACTCCCAAAATATTTTAGAAATCCTTACAGCCGTACGTGACCAAATACACCCACTTGTAACATTTGACCGCATTGGTTTTCTAATCGCGGAACCTAAGGGAAAATATTGTATCGTTCATGAACTTGTAACAAAAAATGGATTGCCATGTAGTTCACCCGGTGACATTATGCCCATTGAGCATACGGCAATCGAGTGGAGTTTTCGCGAACAGCGAACACACATTAACCAAAATCTCGCAGCGAAACATGAATTTCTCGAAGATCCGTTTCTTTTTGAGCAATCCATTCAATCAATCATTCGGATCCCACTATTTAAATCAGGTCACGTATTTGGAATTATGACGATAAAATCTACTAAAAAAAACCATTTCAGCAAGGAAAACATCGCTCTATTAGAGGATGTTGCCATCCATTTATCATCCAGTCTCTACATTTCAAAACTAGTAATGGATTTAAAACTTCAAGCCACTACCGATGGTCTCACAGGTGTTTTTAATCGTCACGCCCTCCGCATGATTCACAACCGTGAAAGCCTCATAACTTTTATGGATACCTTTGTCATCGAACATCAATTTCACCAGATCGACACCGCAGCGGTCCTCATGATTGATATCGACGATTTTAAACTTTACAATGATACTTATGGACATGACCAAGGGGATCAAAGACTCGTCGCCCTCACACAGATATTGCGATATGCCACACCAGGTCATCAACTGATTTTTCGTTACGGTGGCGATGAGTTTGTGATTTTACTTCCGAATGTAACGCAACTCGAAGCACACAATATTGCGACGAAAATTCACCAATCCACATTGAAACTCGGGGATCATAGAGGCGAGGCAGTTTCAGTGAGTATCGGAGTCACTTGCGCACCATGGGAAGAGTTGGCAAGTTTAGTTCATTTGGCAGATCAAGCTATGTACGTCCAGAAAAAACGACGTCACACAGTTACGTCAGAACTTGAGTTTTCTTAAAATACATGGCTTGAATACGTTAAAAAGCGCTTTAATACCCTGAAAGGCGAGATTCTTACTTGATTATTGAAATCTGTGCATCAAATGAGATGGCTAAATGTCTCGCAGAACTCGAAGCGCAGCAGATCGATGTCATTATTTATCCATGCCTTGACCGCTGTGAATCCTGTTTATTATATGCGTATGTCTATGCTAACGGTGAACTGATCGAACGTTCATGCACTCAGGCCGTTTTGGATGAGCTTGTACAGATTAAAGCGAACGAAGACCAGATGTTCGTAGATGAGGAATGGTAATGTGGAGGACGAGTTAACAAAGGAACGAGAACATCTACAGTTTATCCAAGATCATATAGGTCACTCGTTAGATCGCGCCAAAGGCGAGATCAAACAAACCCGCGATTACACCGAAATCGTACTCAATACAATTTCGCATGATGAAGTACTGCAATTGGAAAAATCCAAAATGCAGCCCTATTTTGCTAAACTTACTTTCCAAGAGCAACATCAATCTTTGCGAAAAACAAATGCTTGCCAAGAAGAAATCTACATTGGACGTTTTGGACTTTTTGATCGTGAAACACTCACCCCCTATGTCATTGATTGGCGATCACCGATTGCAAATCTCTATTACGAAGATGCATTTCAAAACGTAAAAGTCAAAGCAGAACACGGATTTGATTTAATCTTTGACGTTCACTTAAAGCGCCAATTCGAGCTAAAAGATAGCTATCTCATACAATTTTTCGATAGTACGAATTCAATTCGCAGCAATGAACCACTCATCGAGCGATTACGTGCAAAATCAGAAGATCGTCTTAAAGATATCGTTGAAACCATCCAGGCCGATCAAAATCGGATTATCCGCGCAGATCCGTCGAAACTCCTCATCGTCCAAGGTGTTGCCGGAAGCGGCAAGACGACGATCGCACTCCATCGCCTCTCCTACCTTGCTTATCAACACAAGAACAACGATACTTTTCAACGCTTTTTGATCGTTGGTCCAAGTCAGCTCTTTATCGATTATATATCTGACGTGTTACCAAATTTAGGTGTAGAGGGTGTTCGCCAAACCACGTGGGAATCCTTACTGCTAGATTTTTTACCTAAAAAGATTCGCCTCGAATCCCGGCACAATTCACACTCCTCTATGCCCATGAATCGCGCCCTGGCACGCGCATCCTTACTGCGTGGCAATCTAGCCATGAAGACCCTCATCGAACGTTTTGTGAACAATTTAGAAGCAACTGCAATTCCTATGGAAGACTTGATCCTTGATCGCGATCACGTCATGAAACACGAACAAATTTCCCGGAAATTTCATCACGACTTTGCCCACTATCCCTTCATCAAACGCAGGGAAAGGTTGATAACGGCACTCAAACAATGGAGCACTGATTGTTTAAAGGCGGTCGCTCTGCGCATCGAAAACCGGGCACAACACATAGGCTATACGGCTATGGCCGAGCATGTGCAAAAATACAAGGAGCACTATGAGCGGACTCTTGCTAATTACTGCAAGAAAATCAAAACTGCAGATGTGTTCACCATATATCGCAAATTACTGACGAATCCAAAAGGAATTGCATGGCTCATTCACCACAGTGGGCACGAAGAATGGATGGAAGATATCGATACCATCATCGAACAGCTTCAAGCCATGCTACAACCAAATGGTAAATTCACACAAGAAGATCTGGCAGGTCTATTTTACTTAACCGTTCGGTTACATGGACTAGATAAACATAAGCCATTTAGTCACATTATTGTAGACGAGGCTCAAGATCTCGGCGCATTTCAAGTGTATATTCTACGACTATTATGTAATCAAGATGCACTGAGCATCTTCGGAGACCTATCTCAGTCGATCTACGTTCATAAAGGGATCACCAACTGGACAGACATTTCCGCCTCACTCTTTACAAAACCAGTTCAATTTGAAATTTTAAAGCGTAGTTATCGCTCCACTATTGAAATTATGAACCTTGCCAACGCCGCATTATCCCATTGGCAACAGCCGCACAAAGTGCTCGCAGAACCTGTATTGCGCCATGGCGATCTGCCACTACTCGTTCAGTGGTCTGGCCGCGCAGAGGCACTCACAGGTATTGCAGCGCGCCTGCATACACTTCAAATGAAAGGGCTACAACACATTGCAGTGATTGCTAAAACGAGCGAAGAATGCGAAGCGATCGGTAAGACTCTTAAAACACTTGGGCTGCCTATTCATGTGATCACGGGTCGAGAAACTCATTATGAGGGAGGAATAAGCGTGGTTCCCATCTATTTTAGCAAAGGAATGGAATTTGATGCGGTTATCTTACTCAATCCATCAGCAAATCACTACTCAGATAAAGACCCCATAGATATCAAATTAATATATGTTGCAATGACACGCGCATTACACAAGCTCTATATTGACTATTGGGAAAGCCTCTGCAAACTGATCGCAAAAGATCCAAACCTTGTTATACTAGAGACACGCAAATCTTAATGATGAGGAATGAACTGCAAAATGACCTTTACAAATGAATTGCGCAAATCAGCGGATATACTATGGAAAAAAAGCATACAGCATCCTTTTGTCACAGAAATCGCCGATGGAACGCTCGCAGTGGAGAAATTCATTCATTACATACAAAATGATTCATACTATCTTACAACGTTCGCCAAGGTTCAGTTGAAAGCTGCTTCCAAAGCGCCAGACATGCATACCATCAGCCGATTCGCTGTGCACGCACAAAGCACAGTCGAAGCGGAATATCTATTACATCAAACATTCTTCGGGCTGCTTGGTATCCCTCACGACAGAGAATTTTCACCCGCCCCCACCGCATATGAATACACGACACATCTTCTTTCTATCGCGGCAAATGGCACACTAGGAGAAATCATCGCGGCCATATTACCTTGTTATTGGCTTTATTGGGAAATCGGTGAACGCTATCGAAATTCTCAACCAAACCATTCAATCTACGACAAATGGATTACCACGTACGGAGATGAAGGGTACGGTAAACTCGTTTTCGAGCAAATTCATTTATTAGATGACCTTGCGACAAACGCTTCATCAGAACAACGCAAACTCATGCGACAACATTTTTTACGCTCAAGTCACTACGAACTGCGTTTTTGGGAGATGGCTTATCGTATCGAAACGTGGCCGCCTGAAGTCAATGAACCATCATAATACAGGTGTGAATCACTACCTGCCGTGATAATGTATATAACTTATAATAAGTATGTATAATGATTAATCAACTAACTTTTATGAAGCGACTGTGGTACTATGTTTTTGGAGGGATACTGATGGTAAACGAACACTTGTGCCCAAAATTCGAATCTGCATTTTCTCTTCTTGGAAAACGTTGGACTGGTCTTATTATTCGCGTACTACTAGATGGCCCAAAACGCTTTAAGGATATTTCGGATATGATTCCTAATATGAGTGATCGCATGTTGGCGGAACGCTTTAAAGAGTTAGAACTGGCTGGGCTCATCACACGCAGTGTATTTCCTGAGACACCTGTGCGAATTGAATATTCATTAACTGATAAGGGACGTGCACTCGAACCCGTCATGAATCAGGTCCAACGTTGGGCCAATGTGTGGATGCAATAGAATGTCCGTTCGTGCCTTTTCGCAAACACTCTATAAAGTTCGCGGCTATTATCTTGTAAATGGCATCACAGGTGGAATTTTCGGCCCCTATTTGTCTGTACTCCTTGTCCACAATGGATTTACAAGCACAAACATTGGGATCGTCATCGCATTTGCCACCCTTATCGGCATTATTGCGCAACCGCTCTGGGGGTACATTGTTGATCGGTTTCAGATTACTCGCACCGCCCTTCTACTTGGGGCACTAATTCCAGCTGTACTCGCAATTTTTTATAATTCGACTCTTTTTTGGATCGTGTTAATCGTCGCGGTCAGTTCTGCACTTTTTAGTGTACCACAAACACCGATCGCCGACGCGTATGCCGTAGGAACGGCTCGCGCTGCAGGAACCTCATACAGTACTGTTCGGATCTTTGGAAGTCTCGGCTACGCAACGGGAGCCTATTTGACTGGATTATTTCTAGCTCGTTTTACTGTATCAATTTTATGGTTGCCACGAACAATCATTGGCGTTGCTACGGCATTCGTTGCGCTCACGTTGCCGCGTCCCACCACCTCCATTCAGTTAAAACGCCCTGGTTTAAGCGGTATTCATCCTTTTTTAACCAATCGGCGATTCTTATTGTTTCTGCTCGGGGGATTTTTACTCAGTGCCACTTTAACTGCCTATGATACGTACTTTGCACTTGCCTTTCACGACATGGGCGGGCCATTTGACTGGACTGGAATTGCATTTATGATTGCATCGCTGAGCAATATTCCATCAATGCTCATTGCATCTCGTCTCATTGCAAAATTAGGTAGAGAGAAAACATTGCTCATTGCTGCAATCGCTTATTGCGCGCGTTTTGCCGTCATGGCTTGGATTAAGATGCCTATCGTCGACGTGGTGATACAGGTGTTGCATGGTGCGTCTTTCGGTTTTTTCTATATCGCTGCAGTCGACTATGTCGCTTACTTATCTCCACCTGACTTACAGGCCACAGGCCAAAGTATATTTGGCATGGTGTGTGGTGGAATCGCTGTCATGGTTGGCAATTTAGCAAATGGATGGCTATTGCACACGGGTGGCCCTACCCTCATGTATGGAGTGAGCTCCGTCGCATCAGCTCTTGCAGGGCTCTGCTTTATATTACTCGTATACTTAGCTCATCGCTCAGAGCAGCAAGTAATTCAACCTGCAAATGGGACGGAGGGGTTATCAAATTGAACAAGAAGCGACCACAACATACGCGTGTTGTCGTTGGCATGTCTGGCGGAGTGGATTCATCTGTCACTGCTCTGCTTCTGAAAGAACAAGGATATGATGTAGTCGGAATGTTTATGAAAAACTGGGAAGAAACGGATGAATCTGGTGTGTGTACAGCTGCCATCGACTATGAAGACGTGCAACGTGTATGTGATCACATTGGCATCCCAAGCTATAGTGTGAATTTTGAACAAGAATACATGGACCGCGTTTTTCAATACTTTTTAGATGAATACGAACGTGGACGTACACCCAATCCAGACGTCATGTGCAACCGTGAAATCAAGTTTAAGGAATTATTACAAAAAGCGCTAGAAATTGGAGCGGATTATCTTGCCACAGGACATTATGCTAGACTACAAGAACATGAAGGTACATGGAACCTATTACGTGCAAAAGATGCGACAAAAGATCAAACCTATTTTTTACACACCGTAAATCAATCCGCCTTTGCAAAAACACTGTTTCCGATTGGTCATTTAGAAAAATCCGCAGTGCGTCAAATTGCTTTGGATGCTGGCCTAGCAACCGCCAAAAAGAAAGACAGTACGGGGATATGCTTTATCGGCGAACGAAATTTTAATGAATTTCTCAGTCACTACTTTCCAGCAACACCAGGTGATATGCGAACGCTTTCTGGTGAATACAAGGGACTGCACAATGGGCTTATGTACTATACAATCGGTCAGCGTCACGGTCTTGGCATCGGAGGATCTGGCAATGGCGAACCGTGGTTTGTGGTAAATAAAGACTTAGAGCACAATGTTCTATATGTAGAACAGGGGCTTCACAACCCACACCTCTACGCAAATGGACTGATAGCGACAGAAATGCACTGGATTGCTGGCCACTTCCCAACAGATCACGATACATTTACTTGCACTGCAAAAATCCGCTATCGTCAACCTGACCACAGCGTAACAGTCACGCGCGTGCATGAAAATGAATATCAAGTGATCTTTGACATACCGCAGCGCGCCGTAACACCAGGTCAATCAGTCGTCCTTTATTCAGACGAAGTCTGCCTTGGTGGAGGTATCATTTCACACGCATTAAAATTCCAAAAATGAATTGTTTCTGCATAGCATCCGAAGGATGCTTGTTTTATAGTGATCTTGCGTATCATTTTAGGAATTACAAACATAGAGCAGGGACGAGAGAGCGTGAAACATCGAATTCGGACAAGATCTTTACAAGTTGGTTTTGTATTACTGGCAGGGATCGTTTTATTTCGGATTTGGCACATCCAAACGGCAGATAAATTCCTTAAAGTTCGTGCACAGTCGGAGTGGAATTCATTAAATACGGTGCAACCCATTCGCGGTTCTATTTATGATGCGAATGGGGGCATTCTGGCATTTGATGCGCCATCGTATGATATGGATATTGATCTACAAGCGATTAATAAACAGAGTCAAGCTAAAATTGCGACGCTTGCGCAAGGACTTGCTAAGATTGTGAGCGTAAAGGAATCGACGATTTTAGCGCAATTACAACAGCCGAATGTAGTCTGGTTGCGAATGTATCCATATCTTGTTCATGTACCGCTAGCCACAAAACAAGCAGTTATTAAGTTGTTCTCAAAACTAGGTATGCAAAATGATGTACACCCGTATAAAACGTATCATCGCATCTATCCTGACGGTACCTTTGCTTCAGAAGTGATCGGCTTTACAGATCAGCACGGTCATGGGGCGGCTGGTGTAGAATTAGCATACAATAAATACCTAGCTGGAGTTGCTGGATCGTCTAATTTTACTCAGGATACGTTTGGCAACCCCATTCCCTTTAAACCAATTACCGTAAAACCAGTACAAAATGGCGATAATGTATACTTAACGATCAATTCTGTGATTCAGCGCTATTCCGAACAGGCGCTCGCCATCATTCAAAAACGCTTTACTCCGGCGCACGCGGCCATCATCGTCGCCAATCCAAACACAGGTGCAATTTTGGCCATGGCCACCATTCCAAACTATAACCCAAACTACTTTTGGCATTATCCAAACACGACTCTTGATACTAACTGGGCGATCTCTGATCCTTTCGAACCTGGAAGTACGTTTAAAACCGTAACGCTGACAGGCGCACTTGCAACGCATAGTATTAACCTAAACCAAACGTACATGTCTGGTGTTGATGTGATAAACGGTGTTCCTATCCATGATTGGAATGTTTATGGTTGGGGCAAATTAACCTATCGACAAGCTATGATATACTCCAGTAATGTAGGATTCATCCACATTGGACAAGCAGAGGGCGTTCAGAATTTCTACAAGTATCTAAACCTTTTCGGTATGACGCATAAAACCGGAATTGATCTGCCAGGCGAAGGCTCTCCACTCATCTTCCCTAAGACCAATCTCAATCCGGTGGACTTTGCTACGATGACATTTGGCCAAGGATTGGCAGTAACACCAATTCAACAGGTCGCTGCAGTGGGAGCCATCGCAAACGGAGGCAATCTCTTGACACCTTATGTCGTTCAAAAGGTTCTGAGCCCAAGCGGCAAGGTCGTCTATGCTCACCAAGTGCATGTGGTAAATCATGTGGCTTCTGCTTCTGTCATGCGTCAGGTGACAAACGTCATGGTACAAGTAGTCAATAATGACCCACAGGGAAATGTGGGTGTTATTCCTGGGTACAGTATTGCAGGGAAAACCGGTACCGCAGAAATTCCTAAACCGACCGGTGGTTACTACAAAAATCTATATAATTTATCATTCGTTGGGTTTGTCCCTGCGAATCATCCAGCACTTGAGATTTACGTGACTGTGAGCGAAGCGCATCATACAGCACAGTGGGGGGATTGGGTAGCGACACCTGCTGCTCATTACGTCTTACAAAAATCGCTCGCATATTTAGGTATTCCACCTAGCTCAACTACCTCATCTGCCGTGGCACAACATCATCATCAGTACGTCATTACGCCAAACGTTGTGGGAATGTCTGTACAGACAGCCACACATATCCTAACACGAGCAGGTTTTCAAGTTCGCGATATCGGCACAAGCGGAAACGTGCTACATCAATGGCCAGCACAAGGAACAAAAGCCGCTGCAGGGTCAAATGCTTGGGTATTTGCGCCATCCACAACAAAAACAGGCGAAGTTCAAATTCCAAATGTAACAGGCATGCTTATGACAGAAGCTATGCACGTCTGTTCTCTCCTCGGGATCGAAATGATTCCAAAAGGTGCTGGATATGCACTTTCACAAAATATATCACCCGGAAAGTATATACCTGTGGGGAGTTCGCTCACAGTAACATTTGGCCCTACTCCCTAGAGACGTTGTGAAATAGGAGCGCAATCTACATGGATAAAACGACCACCACCTGTCCCACGTGTAGGTCGCAAGTGCCTTATCATAAAGGGTATGTCACATGGTGCGAGTGTGGTTGGAATCTTGATCACCCCGTAGAATGGCAAGAAAAAGGCACGCTTGTAAAATGGTATCAACGTGTAAAAGACATTCAGGAAAAAATACTCGCAAATCCGTTTGTCCGTCTCCCTTTGCGAAAAGCCTCCAGCGTCACAGTTGCACTCACCATTTTCGCTACTATGTCTCTCCTCTTTTACATAGTAGCGGGTATCGCTTTATTGAAACTACACAGCACGCTCGCAACAATGATCGGTATCTTACTCTTGGCGGGCCTCATCCTCCCCGTTCAAGCGGCATGGAAATTCCCACGTGCAACAAATGCAAGATCGATGACTCGTGATCAAGCCCCGCTCACATTTGAGCAGCTTGATCTTCTCGTGTCAACTTTCAAAGTGGCGCCAATTGCCCGTATTGATCTCGTGCCTGGCAACTTTCACATACGCGTAGTGCAACCCTGGTTGCGACATTGTGCAGTGCTACAAGTAAGTCTACCTCTCCTCTATGAACTGGATGATGAGCTTTTGCTGCTTGGTATCCTTCGCGAACAACACTTGCAACAAGAGTGGCATCATTCTCTGGTGGCAAGTGGTCAGTGGACTCAAATGGTACTAGATACTGCCCATGAGATTATTTTAAATGAAACACATGCAGAACGGCTAGCGATTTCAGACGAGCCAGAACATGAAGAAAACCTTCATGACGACTATTACGCCGTTGTGAGACATGCTAGACGGCGTTCGACAATCCGCTCTTTTCGCCTATTGGCAATTCCATTTGCCCTCATTCCCAAACGATTAGCAACGCTCCAGGCGCAACAGTTGACTCTTTTCATCCATCGGTCAGTCTACGAAGTGAACGCGAGGATTGCACGACAAGTTGGATGCTCACACCTGTTACGCTACTTCGAAGTACTAAGTCTTGCCGAACCGATTGCGTATGCTCTACAAGAAATAACAGAAGAAGGAATGTGGGATCATCGTGAAGAAGTTGTTCGCAACAAACGCAAGGAACTGCCAGACCGCGAAAAGCTTCGTCTACTCTATACCGCGCCAGAAGAACATCTCACGCGTCCGCTGATTGACTGGCAAGTGAAGTGCATAGAAGCCATGGCAATGATGGACACTACATTTTCTGCGAACAGGAATCCTTCGCAACCTCATTCGTCATTTAATTTCCCACCAACGACGCAACTCATTGCTGAACTTACTCATTTAGCCGCACACAGCAAAGCGCGTAAATAAGTATACACTTGTATACAGATCCACGCGCTTTTGAATAAACAATATCATTGTGTAATTTTACTTCCAACACTTCTGTCAGAATTGTATCTTCGCAGCGAGATATGTTTTTAACTCGTCGATAGGAATCCGTACCTGCTCCATCGTATCACGATCTCGAACCGTTACCGAATGATCCTCTTGCGATTGAAAATCATATGTCACACAGTAGGGCGTCCCTATTTCATCGTGACGACGATAACGCTTACCAATCGATCCACTGTCGTCATAGTCAACTGAAAAGTCTTTTGCAAGCATACGGTAAATGTGACCTGCTCCTTCAGCCAACTTCTTTGACAAGGGAAATACAGCCGCCGTATACGGTGCTAATGCAGGATGCACATGCAGAACTGTCCGCACATCGCCATCTTGCAATACTTGTTCCTCGTAGGCATCTGCAAAAAAGGCGAGAGTCAAGCGATCTGCACCCATCGAAGGTTCAATACAATATGGAATAAATGGCTCCTTGCCCTCTTCACTAACGGTGAAATCTGTATGTGCATGCGAACTGTGTTGACGCAAATCATAATCTGTACGATTCGCAACACCGAGCAACTCTCCCCACCCGAACGGAAAACGATATTCGACATCCGTGGTGGCTTTACTATAATGTGAAAGTTGCTCCTTCTCATGATCGCGCAAACGCACATTTTCATCGCGCAAACCTAAGTCTTTCACCCACTCTGCACAAAACTGGCGCCAAAACGAGAACCATTCCTCATCCGTTCCAGGTTCACAGAAAAATTCCACTTCCATCTGCTCAAATTCTCGTGTGCGAAACGTAAAGTTTCCTGGTGTAATCTCATTACGAAAACTCTTCCCAATTTGCCCAATACCAAACGGAAGTTTTTTACGCATCGTGCGTTGGACATTTTTAAAATTCACAAAGATCCCTTGCGCTGTCTCCGGTCTTAAATACACCTCGTTCGCAGCCTCTTCCGTAACACCAGCGTGTGTTTTAAACATCATATTGAACTGGCGAATCGGCGTAAAATCACTCGCTCCACACTGCGGACAGTGAACTTCGATTTCCTTCATCAGCACTTCCATTTGATCAAACGGCATCCCGTCGACCACACGTTCTTCCCCGCGCGTGACAAGTGCCTCTTCGATCAATTTATCCGCACGATGGCGAGCTTTACATGCGCGACAATCGGTCATCGGATCATTGAAGTTCCCTACGTGACCAGAGGCCACCCATACATCGCGATTCATTAAGATTGCCGTATCAAGTCCCACGTTATAAGGAGACTCTTGAATAAACTTCTTCCACCATGCGCGCTTCACGTTATTTTTTAGCATTACCCCAAGCGGTCCATAATCCCAAGTATTCGCCAGCCCCCCGTAGATTTCTGATCCCGGAAAAATAAACCCACGGTGTTTCGCAAGTGATACTAATTGCTCCATCGTCACAGCCATAAAAACAACCTCCACCTCAATTGACGCACACCTTACAAACGACGCTCAAATACCTGTGATCATCGAATCTGGCTTCGTCTTTCCTAAGAAGATAACAGATTCACGACGTCAATGCTACAGACTTTGATCATCGACTTGATTCAACCATTCTTCGATATTTAAAATCACTGACTCTACACACCCTTTTTGAAACGGAGACAGTAATCCAGCTTCTTCGACAAGTTGCGTGAATGATTTACTGCCACCGGCTTCGCATAGGCGAAGATAGTCTGAAAATGTACGTTCGCGATCTTCTTGCATACGTACCCAGAACTGGAATGCACAAAGTTGCGCTAACGTATAATCAATGTAATAAAACGGAACAGTGAATATATGGTTTTGTTGGTGCCAAAATCCACCCCGTTCCAAGTATGTATTCCCTTCGTAGTTCTTCGTTGGCAGATATATTTTCTCCAATTCACGCCACTTCGTCTTCCTATGCTCAAATGTAGCTTCAGGATTCGCATACACAAAATGTTGGAAGTCATCCACCAGGACACCATAAGGTACAAATAGCAATGAGTCACTTAAATGCGCAAATTTATATTTCTCGGTGTCCTCTTTAAAAAAGAGCTCCATCCAAGGCCAAGTGAAAAACTCCATGCTCATCGAGTGAATCTCCGCTGCATCATACGTCGGCCAAAGATATTCGGGCACCTCATACATACGGCTCGAATATACTTGAAACGCATGACCAGCTTCATGCGTCAACACGTCAACATCCCCTGATGTCCCATTAAAGTTTGAGAAAATAAAAGGAGCTTGATGGCTCGGAATATAAGTGCAGTATCCGCCTCCGGCCTTGCCCTTTTTACTGACGAGATCCATCAATTGGTGTTCTAGCATGTAAGAAAAGAATGTGTCAGTTTGTGGTGATAATTCTTGATACATGGTACGTCCATTTTCCACAATCCATTGCGGGTCACCTTTGGGCGTGGCGTTACCAGATAAAAAATTGAAATTTTCATCATAATACCGCAAAGTTTCTACACCGATGCGACGACGTTGTCGCTCTCGCAAGCGCATCGCTACAGGAACAATGAATTGTTTGACTTGCTCGCGAAACTGCTTCACAGCCTCTTCATCGTAGTCTGTACGGTTCAATCTCGCATACGCAAGTTCGATGAAATTACTAAATCCAAGCTTATGTGCAATGCGTGTGCGTGTCTTCACAAGTTCATCGTAGATGCGATCCAATTCCGACTCATGATCGACCATAAATTCATATTTCGCTTTCGCCGCACGTTGTCGCATGGTACGATCGGTTGATTGTAAAAAAGGAACCATTTGTGATAAATTGCGTTCCTCTCCCTCAAAGGGTATTTTAGCGCTCGCAAGTAACTGAACGTATTCACTTGCCAAGCGATTTTCTTGTTGCAAATCGCCAAGAACCTCGGGGGAAAAAGTTCGCAAGGTAAGTTCAGCTCTACGAAATAACTGACTCCCCCATTTTTCTTCCAATTGTGGTCGAAAAGAGGAATGCACCAAAACATTATAATACTCATGAATCAGACCTTGATAAATAGGCTCTACTTCATCCAAAAAATCCTGCTCTGCTCGGTATTTTTCATCTTCTGTATCAATTGAATGGCGAATGTATACAATCTGACTTAACGATTCGAATATCTTTCGCGTCTCATTGATTCGTGTCATCGCTGCGTCTTGCGCCGTGAAATCGCTCGCATCTCGAAAAGCAGAAAGTTCCTCGCGAAACTGCGTTGACACCGAATCCATATCGGGTCTTTCATATGGTAGATCGATAAATGCGAACATTCAACCACCCCCTGCACAGTATAGCACACATGCCAAAATCTATCGTTCGTATCCCTCTTGTCACATCCCAATATACCGTGCGTATAGATCTCGTGCTATTGCAACCTCTTCCGTTCCATGCACAAGTGCTCTCCCATCCGCAAACAATGTGATCTGAATCTCATTTCCCAGTTCTACACGCAACAAATGCTCGTTGAATCGTACCCTCCCCACTGCATGCAATCTTTGTGCAATCATTTGCAAAGAAACTTCCACAGGTGCTTGCGGTTTGACTTGAATCGTACGTCTGCCGCACATCGACAAGGTAAGTGCATCCCGTTTTGCATGCAGTGCATGAAACTCTCCTTTTCCACAACACGAACAGTCCGTCTTTCGTTGACCAAACGCAACTTGTCTTAACTCATTTTTCCAAATGTCGATATAGAGCAATCCATTTCGTAATGCCGCGGTATTGCCCGTGAGATACTTCAGCGTCTCGACAACTTGATACGAAGCAATAATGGATACAATTGGTGCAATGACACCAACGGTGTCACAGGTATCATGACCAGATCCGGGGTCAGTTCCAAACAAACACACAAGACATGGTGTTTCAGAGGGACGAAAGAAGGCAGTTGTTCCATGTGCGCTCACTGCACCTCCATAAGCCCACGGAATATTGTACTTGACTGCAACGTCATTAATTAAGTAGCGAACCTGGAAATTATCTGTTCCGTCTAAAATGACATCAACATCGGATAGAAGCTCCGCCGCATTTTGCGCAGTCACATCTACAACTTTCGCTTCAATCTCTAGCTCACTATTTGCTTTTAGCAACTTATCTTTGGCTGCAATCGCCTTTGGCAAAGCTTCGCTTGCATCTCGTTCATCATACAAACTCTGCCGTTGTAAGTTGGATGGCTCAATGATGTCACGATCAATTAAACGTACAAATCCTACCCCCGCCCGCACAATCTGCGTAGCCATTGCGGTGCCAAGCGCACCCATGCCCACAATTGCAATACGCGCCTGCGCCAAGCGAACTTGACCCCCTTCGCCAATCGGACGAAAGAGAATCTGGCGAGAATATCGCTCTTTTTGTTGTTCTTTTGTCATCTTTGCTTCTCCTCCTAAAGCAACGCCTCAATGCCTTCTATTGTACACAAAACCTTGACGTAATGGCAGAATAAGTGATAGTGTATACAATAGAATAGGTTAAATTGATTGGTAGCGTTTGTTGAATCCAGAGTGGCGATTCAGCCGTACCCCTTCTATGGGT
>JAKACV010000043.1 GCA_021821085.1 Bacillota bacterium
AAAAAAAAAAAAAAAAAAAAAAAAAAAAAAAAAAAAAAAGAAGAAGGGCGGGGGGGGGGGGGGAGCGGGGGAGGGATAATAAACCATTAAATACATATATTTACAACCATAGCAACGCTGGCGTTGCTATGGTTTTGCGTGAACGCACACTTTATAGTGTCTACCAGCCAATTATTGATCATGGCAATCACTCCATTTTAGGCTATGAAGCACTAAGTCGACCGCATATTTGTGGGCAAGTTATTTCTCCTGATCGTTGGTTTCAATCTGCGATATTACAAAATCTCTATCTTGAAGTTGATTCTCTAGCCGTCGAAACAGCCATTTCTTCTGTATGTGATTCTCCTTTGGCGAACGCGACTCTTTTTGTCAATGTTATGCCCGCAACCTTGCTTGAACAAGGATTTATCGTTCGCTTATTTCAATGGGTAAGCATGCATAACTTGTCCCCAAAACAAATTGTGATTGAGATTGTTGAATATATGGCGTATGATCTACCCGCGCTCACCTATATTCTTCATGAACTGCAGAACGAAGGCATGCGCATTGCGTTAGATGACCTCAATTTGGCAAAGGTGCACCTGACCGACAGTCGCATTTTTGAACCAAACTACGTGAAGCTAGATCATTCAATCGCGCGAGGTATTGCGGTGTCGCAACATAAACAAGAACATTTGCGTTTATTAATGAGTACCTTGCCATGGATGGATCGGGTTATTATAGAAGGGGTCGAGAACGAGGAAGATCTAATCTATATTCAACAAAAGGGTATTCAATATAGTCAAGGTTATTATTGGGGAAGGCCGCTGACAGTTCATCAGATGCCCTGGCTACTTGGCAAGATTGCGCTTCAACGTCACCAATTGTATCTCTTATTTTTAAACCGTGAAAGGAGTGAAGTTAGACAGAGTATATTGGAAAAAAGTAAACAAATAGATTTGAATCTTTTAGCATATCATGCGTTTCAACAAGATATTTAGGACGGGAGTACTTATCTATCATTATTTCCGAGAGATCACCCCTTTTCCGGATGGAATTGATGGGAGTAGAGTAGGGATGGACGTTGATTGTTCCATGGTGGCAGACTATAGCAGATTCCCTTTTTGTAGCGGCCTGGATTACCGGGTTTTGGGAAATGACCGAGAGTATAAGAAGAGAACTATGGTTTCGAAGCTGGCCAACTTGGATTTGGTTTGCGATGCAAACTATTGTTCCTTCGGTCGGATTGTATGCATGGAATCTATTTTTACCGACTGTCAGCTTTGAACTGTATGCTGTTGTTTTTGTGAGTAAACTTCATCTCCATCGTAAGGACCTGAACGTTCAATGGGCTGCTCACGTGTCGTATGTGCTGTCCGTGTTCTTTCTTCTGTTGATCAAATCTCAAGCTACGGGGGTAGATCAATGGATACTCGTTATGTTAATTGAAACGATCGCGATTTTATTATTTTCTTTTCGGAAATGTGTGCTATGGGTCGAAGGATTGCTTCTTTTATGGTTAGTCGTCCATCCCATTTGGTATTTGTTATCAGGTGATGTTGCGCAGCATTTTTCCCAAATTTTCCTCATTTCCACTTTCCTCATTTTGTATTCTTATGAACGCAATTATCGTGTACAGATTGCCTATGAGCGAGATCATGATTCGGTTACGGGGCTCATGAATCGACGGGGATTCTTTGATTGTTTTGTTGATCGACAGGATCGAAACATAACGGGTACACTGGTCGTTATTGATCTAGATGACTTTAAACAGGTAAATGATACGTATGGGCATGACGTGGGTGATCATGTGCTCATTGAAGTTGGACGGCGTCTAAGTAATTTTGTAGAAAAGAAAGGGAGTGTGGTTCGTTGGGGTGGTGATGAATTTATTCTCGTTCTTCCTAATATGAACATTGACCAGGCACGGGAATGGGTGACACATCTTCATAGGGAACTTGTTTTTGCACCGATCCCGCTTTTTAATCGTGAGGAACAGATCAGTCTCAGAGTGAGCATGGGAGTTGCAACGGGAGGGATCAAAGAAGATTTGTTTCGTCGTGCGGATCACGTGTTATTGGAAGTGAAACGACAAGGGAAAAATGATGTTCATTTTATTCATGAGTAGACGCTTTTGTCTAATTTCCGGGTGAATTACAGAGTGTTTAATGCACAATGTATTGAATCTGGTTCCTATAGCTTAGGAATTTTGCACGGAATGAAGATGCTTACTGATGAAACCTCTTTGACTGATGGGATGCATTTTAATGGGAGTACAGAGGAGAATGTTTCAACGATCCAAACTGGGTTGGGTGTTACCGTTGGTGGGGTGGTACCAGATGAGAACTTTTATGTAGGGAGCTAACTCTAGTATTTAGATAAGTGTTTACTAGTTTATAATGATATACATGAAGAACATTATTTCAATCAGTCAATCGGCAAAAATGTAATAGCCGACGATCTGACGGTCAAACACATCGATATAGGACAACACGAAGAAGAAACGGGTCTCCCCATGTATGGACTTAAAACCATGGATTGTTGTTGTCGAATCAGTGGATTTACCTGCTTCTCTGTGATACTTTAATTATACAGATAAAAGGCACAATTCCTCGATTTCTTGAGGAATTGTGCCTTTCCAGCAACCAAGGAGACTTTTTCAGTAGCTTTAGGCGTGGGGAGTCGTCGCAGGATTGAAAGAATAAGTACTTGATACTGATGTGATTCATCTACATTTGATCATGCGAATCAATAATAAACATGAGTAAAAACACTATGCTATCTTTTAGAAGGAGAATCATATGCTCGGTTGATAAAAAAAATGAATAAACCGATAACCAATGCACTGCCCGCAAGTGCAAGAGAGCGGTTATCCTCTTGTGTCAATAACCACAGACATAAGATCGACGCGACGATGGGAATAGTGATGCCAAAAGGCAGTTTAAAACCGCGTGGTCGTTCTTTTGCTTTGAATCGTAGGGCAATCACGGATACACACACCATCAAATAGACATAGAGACGCGCCGCGACGTTGAGCAAGATGAGTTGCGAGAAGGTTCCGCTCACGGCCAGCAAAATGACAATGACTCCAGTGATCCAAATAGAAATAATTGGCGTATGATACTTTTTGTGCACTAATGCAAGAAATGAGGGTAGAGAACGATCGAATGCAAGAGCATAAAGTGAGCGCGGGGCTGCCAGGGCTACACCGCTTTTCGTGCCAAGAATGGATAATACCGCACCAATTGATATAATCAAAGCCCCTCCGCCAAACATCATTGCACCGGCTTGATCCAAAGGTGCTGCTGCAGTTGCAAGATGAGGATCTAAGCGTAAAGCGGCATATTGAATCAACATATAAAAGATTGTGACTCCAGTCAGTGTTCCAATCACAGCGATGGAAACCGTGCGGCGAGGATTCACCATTTCACCTGTTGGAATGGTGGCCATTTCAAATCCGCCATAGGCAAAAATGAGCAATAACACAGCTTTAGCAAAATCACCAGTGCCGGGAAGGATAGTGTCTAGTGTATTGGTGTGATGAGCAAAAATCCCTATGACGATGAGTAATAATAGGGGAATCAATTTCGCAATCGAGAACACATTAATGGCAAAACTTCCATTTCGCACACCATATGTGTTTAATGTGCACAGACTAGCAATGGCAACCACGATGAGCAGGTTTCGATCAGGAGAGAGTGCTGGTATTAGATTCACGAGATAACTGGCAAAGCCATTTGATAAAGCGGCCCACCCCACTACATAGGTCAGCCATGACATGAATCCGACTGTAAAACCGATCGCTTTTCCAAAGGCCACTTCAGTATACACGTAAGCGCCACCTGTTCGGGAAAACATACTGCTTGCCTCGGCAAAAGCTAGTCCAATCAAGATGCAAACAACTCCTGCAATCAAGTAAGCCCATACCGACTGAGGGCCTGCGAGTTTAGCCACTTGGCCTGGTAGTAGGAATATGCCGCCTCCCACCACGCCGTTAATGCCGATTAGGAGGACTTCTGGCGTGCGCAATACTTTGACTAATTTCTCCTCCACCTTGTCCTCACTCCTTTTTGTGTTTTGGGGAATACGGTTACGTTTCGATGGGATAGAGCCCCATACTTAAGTATCTTTCGCCAGAATCAGGGAGAATAACAACGATGGTCTTTCCCATATTCTCTCTCCGATTTGCAATTGCTTTTGCTGCATAAATGGCAGCACCTGAAGATAGACCAATGGGAATCCCTTCTTCCTTTGCAAGAGTACGCGCCATATGAGAAGCATCCTCGTTCGTTACGCAAATCACTTCATCATAAATGAGAGGATTGAGCACGTCTGGAATAAATCCAGCTCCGATCCCTTGTATTTTATGAGATCCTGCCTGTCCCCCAGAAAGTACTGGCGAATCAGCAGGTTCTACGGCAATCACTTGTAATGACTCCTTTTTAACCTTTAGAACTTCTCCAACTCCTGTGATCGTTCCACCCGTACCCACTCCACTAATGAAGATATCCACTGTACCTTGTGTATCCTCCCAAATTTCCTCTGCCGTTGTGTGTCTGTGAATCGCTACATTCGCTGGGTTGGTAAACTGCTGAGGAATAAATGAATTGGGGATCGCATGTTGAAGTTGCTTCGCCTTAAGGATGGCTCCGCTCATCCCCTGGGTGCCGTCCGTTAGAATGAGCTCTGCGCCAAGACCGAACAACAGGCTCCGACGCTCTAGGCTCATGGTATCTGGCATGCAAATGATGCAACGATAACCTTTCGCCGTACAAACAAACGCAAGCGCAATACCGGTATTCCCACTTGTGGGTTCTATGATGGTGGTGATTCCAGGTTCTATGAGATGTGACTTTTCAGCAGCATCAATCATGGAGAACCCGATGCGATCTTTTATACTACCAAGTGGATTAAAATACTCCAGTTTCGCAAGAACCTCGGCTCCTGTTTCCTCACTAATGCGATTGAGCCGGATTAGTGGGGTGTCACCAATTAACTCGGTCATGTTTTTTGCAATTCGTGGACGCTGCTTGATCGGCAATGGGTCGTTCTCCTTTCTTAAATTACATTATTCCAATGTGTTTTATCGAATTGATTTAACCTCATTATCGGGAAAATGTAAAGCATAACTTTTGAATCACTTGATTCGGTAGCAAACGCGCAATTTTCTAGTCAAAAGAAGATGATTGACACGAGAATCAAATCCCTGTAAACTGACGCCAACATTTAAAACCAATTAATCAAATGTGAATAGGGTGGTTTATGTGAGTGATGTACGCCTCAATCAAGAGGAAATTGACCATCTGGCACAACGTCATGAATGGTCGTCTGTTCGCGATATTTTGATCGAAGCTATTGAACTGGTTCCTACGATTGCTCTAGCCTGCAGCTTTGGAGCAGAGGACATGGTTTTGTTAGATGTGCTCATGCAGGTAGAACCGAACACAAAGGTGTTTTATCTCGATACTGATGTTTTGTTTAAGGAAACTTACGAACTGATTGATGCAGCAGTAAAGAAATATACCATTCCTAATCTCATTGCGGTTCGCTCTGAGTTGACGCTCACACAGCAAGCGGCACAATTTGGTGAGGAATTGTGGGAATCACAGCCAGATACCTGTTGCGCCATACGAAAGGTTCGACCGTTAACCAAGATTCTATCCACCCTAGAGGGTTGGATTACGGGTATTCGCAGAGATCAGTCCCCCACGCGTGCTGCTGCACAAGTATTTGAAGAAGATGCGAAATTCGGGCTTGTAAAGATTAACCCCTTGGTTCGTTGGACAGAAAAAGAGGTGTGGAATTATCTTTACGAGCATGAGGTTCCATATAATCGATTGCATGATCAAGGATATCCAAGCATCGGATGTATCTGTTGCACAAAAGCGGTCAAACCAGGTGAAGATCCGCGAAGTGGGCGTTGGTCCGGATTTGCGAAAACGGAGTGTGGTCTTCATAGGTAAATGAGAGTTCCTGCCGTCTCGTTCGATCGAGTGAGAGTAAGCAGATCTATGGTATGGCACATTGGATTAAACCAGTTGTACTCGTTCGCGGTGATAGAGAATGCGGGAGCGAGATAAGGAGGATATAACCATGGCAGAAGAGAAGCAAATTTCACACTTTCCACTCGTGAATCGAGAACTAAAAGATTCTGAGCGCGGCAGTGCGCGCGATGTTGCGAGATCTCTTGCGCAAATCCCGCTCAATGGATGGGCGAGATCTGATGTGGACATGTTGGCGCAAGGCGTCTTTTCGCCCCTCGAAGGTTTTTTGGGACAAGCGGATTGGGAGAGTGTCTTAGAACAGATGAGACTCACGAATGGTCAAGTGTGGCCGATTCCGATCAGCCTAGCGGCGTCGAAAGAAGTGGTTGATCAGATAGAGATTGGGCGTCCAGCCGCATTGGTTGCCGAGGATGGGGGTATTTATGGAACGATCGATGTGACCGAAGTGTTTAAGCCGAACAAGAAACGTGAAGCACTTGCGGTGTATCGTACTACGGAAGAGGCCCATCCAGGAGTAAAAAAGCTCTATGAACGAGAAGAGTACTATGTGGCAGGTCCGATTACATTGTTTGAACGCAGAAAACCCGATGCATTTTTACCATATTATCTAGATCCTGTTCAGACTAGGGCAGAGTTTTCCCGACGAGGATGGAGGACGGTCGTTGGATTTCAGACAAGAAACCCTATCCATCGTGCACATGAATATATTCAAAAATCGGCGCTTGAAATAGTCGATGGCTTGTTTCTTAATCCTTTGGTTGGAGAAACAAAGGCAGATGACATTCCCGCAGATGTGCGGATGAAAAGTTATGAGGTGTTACTAGAACACTATTATCCAAAAAATCAAGTTCTTCTTGCGGTGTATCCAGCAGCCATGCGCTATGCAGGTCCTCGGGAGGCAGTGCTTCATGCGTTAGTCAGACGAAATTTTGGCTGCACTCATTTTGTTGTGGGGCGAGATCATGCAGGGGTCGGAAATTACTATGGCACGTATGATGCGCAGAAAATTTTCAGCCATTTTACACAGGAAGAGTTAGGGATCACTCTATTATTTTTCGAAAACAGTTTTTACTGTGAACAATGTGATGGCATGGCTTCAGAGAAAACGTGTGTACACGATATTAGATTTCGTCATATTCTTTCTGGAACAAAGGTGCGTGGGCTACTTCGAAGCGGGAAACGCCCGTCTCCTAAATTCACGCGTCCAGAAGTGGCCGATGTATTGATTGCAGGGGTAGCGGAGGTGGGAAGCGGTGAGTGAAGAACAAATTTCAAAAATTGAGGTGATTAAGCGTGAGGGACATCACCTGCGGGGAACCATTGCCAAAGCGCTTCAAGATGGGGCGGTAAAATTCAGTGAAGAGAATATCGAACAGTTGAAATTTCATGGCGTCTATCAGCAAGATGACCGAGATCTTCGTAAAATGTTGCGACAGGAAGGGAAAGATCGCCATTATATGATGATGATTCGTGTGCGAATCCCTGGTGGGATCCTTTCGGCGAATCAGTATCTTCAATTTGATCAGATTTCAGAGCGATATGGGAATCAAACGATGCGCATCACCACACGCCAAACCTTTCAATTGCACGGAATCTTAAAAGGGGATCTCAAAGCTTCCATTCAAGCAATCAATGCGTGTCTGATCACAACTCTTGGTGGATGTGGTGACCAAGTGAGAAATATGACAGCATGCGCAAAACCGCGAATGGGGCCATGTGCAGAGTGGGTACGACAGGATTTGTTGGTGCTTGTCGATCGTTTTTCGGCAAAAACACATGCCTATCATGAGATTTGGTTAGATGGGGAACAGATAACACTTGCAGAGGACGAGTCAGAAGAACCGCTGTACGGCCGAACTTATCTGCCACGAAAATTCAAATTTGGATTAGCGTTTGAAGGGGACAACTGTGTCGATGTCTACTCCAACGATATCGGAATCATCGCACATCTTGAAAATGACGAACCTGCAGGGTATACGCTAGTGGTCGGTGGGGGGATGGGGCGGACAGTCAGTGATCCCGCTACCTATCCACGATTAGCATCGGCATTTGCTTTTGTGACTCGTGAGCAACTTGCGGCTACTTGTGAGGCGATTGTTACTGTACAAAGAGATTATGGGAATCGTGAGAACCGTAAGTTTGCACGGTTGAAGTATCTTATTGAACATATGGGATTGGACACATTTCGCATACTCGTAGAGGAACGTTTGGGCTATGCATTAGCACCTCCAAGAGAACTGAATTGGCACTCGTTTCAGGATCATCTGGGGTGGCATTCGCTTGATCACAGTGACATCGGATTTCTTGGGATCTATGTTGAAAATGGTCGGATTATGGACACTGCTCATCTCCGATTAAAATCCGTGTTGCGCCAAGTGATTGCACGATATCAACCGACCATCCATTTGACTACTCAACAAAATTTAATTTTGAATGGGATTCGTCAAAAGGATCGAGCGAATATAGAGATGCTTTTACGTGAAGCTGGGGTTTTCTTGCATGAAAACATCAGTGTACTTCGTCAAAATGCAATGGCTTGTCCATCTATGCCAACTTGTGGATTGGGCATCGCGGAATCTGAACGAGCTTTACCGAGCCTTCTTTCGAAACTTGAACAGGTGATAGCAAGGTACGGTCTCTCTGATGAACCGATCACGGTGCGCATGACAGGATGCGCAAACGGATGCACCAGACCCTATATCTCAGATATTGGATTTGTAGGGCGTGTCGTAGGAAAATATGATATTTTTCTCGGTGCAAATTCGTTAGGAACTAGATTGAACGAATTGTTTTTAGAACAGATCCCTTTTCAATCATTGGTGGACACTATTGAACCTGTAATTTTGGTCTATGCGAATCAACGGATGGCGGGAGAGCGATTTGGGGACTTTTGTCATCGAGTGGGACTTGAATCTCTTCGTAAAGGCGTGTCCATTAGCGGATGAAAAAGAAGAGAATTCCGAGGGAAGGGTGTATCTAGTAGGTGCAGGACCTGGTCATCCTGGCCTATTGACTGTGCGTGCAAAGGCTTTGCTGGCGAAAGCGGATGTGGTCGTGGTAGACAGGTTGGTTTCTCCAAGAATCCTTGGTTTTGCGCCTTCTCATGCACGGTTTATTTATGTTGGGAAAGCAAGCGGTCATCACGCAATGGAGCAAGAATGCATCAATGCCTTGTTAGTTGAGACAGCACGTCAAGGCAATGTGGTGGTTCGTTTAAAGGGGGGAGACCCGTTTGTATTTGGGCGTGGGGGTGAGGAGGCGTCTGCTTGTTGCGATGCCGATATTTCCTTTGAAGTGGTTCCTGGAGTCACATCAGCAGTCGCAGTTCCCGCATATGCAGGCATTCCATTGACTTACAGAACTCGAGCATCTTCTTTCTCGGTACTTACAGGCCATATGTCTATTTCTCAATCACGTGAGAAAACTGAATGGGGGCATGTCCGGTCTGAAACGGGTACGTTGGTTTTTTTGATGGGAGTGGAAAATTTAGAGATAATTATTGCTCGAATACGTCAGAGCGGACGCACTGATGATACATCGGTGGCATGTGTACACTGGGGAACCAGCGCATCTCAGATGACGATCACAGGCACCCTTTGTCTATCGATCGCTTCAGATGGACGTACGCGGACTGTCCAGATATCGACTAGGTGCAAGGAATGATGAAGTAGGGCGCGCACTTCGTGCCCACGGATTTTATCCTGATTTTATTGGGCCACTTGAAATGAAGCGTGAGGGATGTGAGCAGACAGCACATCGATTGCATTGATTTCATATCAGATGTCACTTGATTGATTGAAGTAAGAAAGCCAACTTGTGATAGTTGAAATCGCCTTAGGTATGGGGAGGATGTCAACTCTATACGGAGGAAACGTTATGATGGATCATATCGGTGTTATATTTGTCGGACACGGAACTCGAAATGCACAAGGTATTTCAGAGTTTTTTGATCTGACGCGACGCATACAACAAAAACTAACGTGGTGGGCAACAAGAATGGGGAGAGTACTCACCTATGCCACTGCCTTTTTGGAACTTGTCGGGCCCGATATTCCTTGTGCCATGCAGACGTGTTTGAATGCTGGAGTGCACCGGATTGTTGTGGTGCCCTTTTTTTTATTTGAAGCGGGGCATATGAAACAGGATCTTCCTACGATCATTTTGAATGCCAGTAGATTGTATCCTGAAATTCCGATTGATCTTATGGATGCAATTGGCGTGGATGAGCGTTTTATGCGGGTTCTCATCGAACGAATGGAGCAGTTGGAGGGAGAACAACCATTGAGTGTACTTTTACTTGGACGTGGAAATAGAGAGAGCTCTGCGCAAAGGGAGTTTGAAATCATCGCACAATGGGTACGGAATCAATCTTCTGTTGCTCGCCTTGAAGTTGGTTATCTTGCGGGAGATAGTGTGAATTGGCTCGAGGTATTAGATGGGATGGCTGAATCCAGGGATACTCACATCCTAATTCAACCCTATCTCTGGTTTCATGGGTGGTTAACCGATCAAATACCTAGGTGGCTTACTGAGTGGCAAGCGTCTCGACCATGTGTCGAAACGATGATTGGCGCTCCACTCGGGACGCATCCTGTATTAGTGGACGCGATGGTAGCGAGAGCGATGTCCGTTTTGTAAGCTACGAGCTTTTATCGCTGTTCGTTGAGCCCGGTGTGAGCGCGGGTTGTCTATCCTCGAAAAATAACTTTCCTCCATCCACTGGCTTATAAAGTCTTATAAAACAAGGCTTTGTTTTCGTGAAGTCGTACTCTGAAGTCAAATCTTCCCTAAACTTTATGACGTGAAAATCATACAGGTGCGCCCCAATTTGGTAGAATGGATGTGTTGAATAAACTCATATCAAGGGAATTCATCTGTATGGCGATGATCTCACAATTAAGCATATTTCATGGAACGAGTTTGACTCATTGGGAGATGCGGCCTGCGGGTATCGATGACCGTGGATCGATGGATTTTCACACCGATTGACCACAGTAGCTACAAGTGGAAACAAGCGTATAAAAAACGGACAGCGGTTGAGCGAGTGAAGAGTCGGGTAGATGTTTCGTTTGGGGATGAACTCTATATGATTCGTGGGCTTGCGAAGATGCAGATGCGCTGTGGATTGACGTTTTGCGTGATGCGGGCGTTGGCAGCAGGACAAAAAGAAAAAGGAACTTATTGTGGTATACTAAGTGTTGTATATTTTTTTGTGTCGTATGAATGAGACAAACACATCATGAGGGGGGAAATGGCGAATGAAGATCTCGACAAAAGGTCGCTATGGGCTGATGTTGATGATTGACCTTGCCTTATACGAATCGACAGGCACCCCCATTTCACTAAAATCGATTGCGGAACGGCAAGGATTGTCGGATCATTATCTTGAGCAGTTGATTGCCCCGCTGCGCAATACGGGATTGGTTCGCAGCATTCGTGGAGCTTCCGGTGGATACATGTTAGGGAGATCTAGGTCAACTATTACGGTTGCAGATATCATCCTTACTTTAGAAGGACCATTAGCTCTTGTGGATGAAGAGATGAATGATGGACTACATGAACTTTGGGAACGATTAGAGACAAGTATTCTAGAAGTGATGAACTCACTGACCCTTCAAGATTTGATTCAGATGCGAGAAAAGGGAATGGGGAATTTTATGTACTATATTTAGAAGTTCGCTACGCCAGTGATCAAAGATCGTGCGGATAATCTATACATGAGGCCACTGTCCCCCTAAAAAATCCAAGAATACTATCGAATAATGGAGGAAAATAGTGCCTGTTTGTCGAAATAGTAGAGTGATAAAGTCAGTCTTGTATCGTTGAGAGAAATTTTGGGTGTTTCGTGAAAACAAAGAACATCTGCTGAAAAATTGGGTTAGCAGTTTCACGGGGATGAATCCGAGGATACCGGAGCAGTTGCTGAAGACGTGGGCGCCGATCTACTATCGGCACGTCTTTCTTCAAATTGACGAATCTCCTTTTGCTGTCCTCCTGTTGTGCAGACCACGGAAGCCTCAATTTCCCCGTGAACATCCTGCCCTCTCTGGAATTCATTAAACACATGAGACTATACGGATGAAGAAGTGATCGAGCAGTTCTATTACAAGTACCAGATCACTATGCTCTTGGGCTGTGTAACATGGGGGAACGTACGCTGTATGAGTTCCGTTACGCACACAACAATTCATCTTTTCAACTAAAAAAATTTTCACACAAAAAAGAATTCATCTGACTTGTCAGTAATAAACATATGACCTGGTGCATGTGTGATCATAATATCAGGTTTAACATGTATGGCTACTGCCTGGGGAGTCGCTCCACAAGCCCAGAAAACTGGAATTTCTCTTTTGTTTATTGTTACCGGGTCTCCAAAGTTAGGTTGCTCGATACTTTTGATGCCAATTAATTGTGGATTACCTATGTGAACTGGTGCACCATGAAGGGAAGGAAAATGCGATGTGATCTGAACAGTTCGGATTACATCGTGTTCAGGGATAGGACGCATACTAACCACCAAGGGGCCTTCAAACTTTCCTGCTGGTGTACATGGAATATTTGTAATATACATAGGCACATTACATTTTTTTTCAATGTGACGGATAGGGATTCCATTTCTCATTAATCCACGCAATTCTTTAGGACTCGTCTGATCCATTTCCATGATACCCCTCCAGAATGCTATTTTTAGAATTTATCCACTATTTTCAAATGGTCTCGTTCGGATAGAAACACACTAGTGCTATTATTGATTACTATGTGCAATATGAATGAATTCATAATGATTGTTCGCCGATCAAGGATGGAATCAAATCGTTCTTTGCTGTATTTTTACACATATCATGGCATTTAGCTTCAGATCCACAACATACTGAACATAGACTGCCCTGATGAAACGGGCATTGAACCATATCAATTGTTTCAAATTGATCGCGACAGTGAGTGCATGTTAACAAGGTCTGCGAATCATGCTCTATCTGAGCGTTACTGTGTACTTGGTAAGTTTTACCCCGCGTTATAACAGCAATGACTGGTGGGAGAATCAAACCAAGTGTAGCTGATACAAAAGGAGCTAAACTAATACCTATTGGACCTCCTATACCAAATGCTAAAGGAACGGCGACTACTAACGAACCTACTAAGGCGCCAACACCAACAATATTAAATTGAGGTAGGAATGCTCGTTTATATTCATAGTTCAATGGGCTAAGTTTAAGTAACCTTTTATTGAATAGTGTATCTGAGACTACACTCATCGCCCATGCAATAATAAAAACACCTTCGAATGTAAGGATTTGTAGCATGTGAGAAAATATATTCCCCATCATCAATAATGTTCCAAGAATAGCAGTTAAAATCCCCCACCACTGTCGGCCCGGTGTAAAGTGAAATACTCGGGAGAAAAAGTTCGAGTAAGCGAGCGATCCACTGTAAACGTTGATTGTATTAATGCGAACCTGAGTAATAAGTACAATCAATAAACCACCAATACCTAAAATAGACATAAAGTAAGTTCCTGGATTGCTTTGATTCAATTCTAAACCGAAATAGGAACCAAGTAAGACAACCCCTAAAAAGGTAACTGCCATAACCACATATCCATTGAAAAATGATCCAATTCCTTTTTCTTTTGGACGGACAAAACGACCAAGATCAGCTCCTTGAGTACCCATGCTGATGAGAGCAAAGACAGTTGAGGCTAATTGAAGAAGAATTGGACCAGAAGACGTTGAGGGAGACACTGCGGGGCGATAACTTAACCATGGGATCGGGTGCGGCATTTGCGCGACATGATACCATACGATCACCACTGCCAGAATATATATTGGCAATGTAATCCACATAAGCCAACTTAAAAACGACATTCCCCATGTAGCAAATACTATAAAAATAATTCCGATAAGTATTTCCCAGATTAAATTAGGAACACTGGGTACGCTTGAATGTAAAGCAGCAACAAGAATAGAACCTTCAAAGGCAAAAAACATCAGGTAATTAAAACTATAAACAATTGAAGCAATAGCAGAGCCCATAAAGCCATATCCGCTACCTCTCGTGATCAAATCACTATCTAGTCCTGTTTGGGATCCTATCCAACTAAAGAAAAACCCTATTGATCCGATCATTACAACTCCAAAAACCATCCCCAAAATCGTTGGCCAAGTTCCATACTCCAAAGTTAATTCGCTTCCCCACGCAAGAAAAAACATTGCTGTGGAAACCCCAATTAGCACGCTAAAAATACTCGACCAATGCCAGAGTCGAAAACTCTGTGGAACATAACGTAAAGCGTAATCTTCACGGCGATCTCGTAAACTTGGTTTATCCATTATTTAACCCCCAAAGTAGATTGGAATTTAATTTTGCAAATCTTTAATTAGTTACATCTTCAATTCAATATCCTAATTTATATACTATTAAGATAATTTTATTGAATCAACTTACACTGTCACAATGGTCATGCATTCTCCTCTCGATATATCATTTGCATTGCTGTTTCTATGACAGAATAGTAATATAATAATATAGAGAAATCAATATTTAGTTTTCAAATTCCGAAATTCGGATCTATCTGGGGTGTTTGAAGTGTCCAAAAACAAAGTTGTAATAAAATCAATGAATATTCTAAAGGTATTCTCTGAACATGAAGCACTTTCTCTTAATGAAATCTGCGAAATTACTAATATCCCTAAAACTTCTGTAGTACGCATGGTCTCCTCATTAGAAGAGATGGGGTTTTTGGTACGTCAAGAGGATAGAAAGTATGCACTGGGGTTAATGTTTCTCCATTTCGGTCAACTTGTGTCAGAACGTATGGATGTTAGGAAGATTGCACTACCGATTATGTATAATTTGCGAGATCAAATTAATGAGGCCGTGAATCTGATTATTCCGGATGGGAATGAAGCAATCTATGTGGAGAAAGTAGATACGAGTCAAATGGTTAGAGTATATACCCGTATTGGAAGAAGGGCTCCATTCTATGCTGGGGCATGTCCGAGAATACTACTAGCTTTTATGCCTGATGACCGAAGGGATCAATATTTAGATTCGGTTGACCTCAAAAAAATTGCATCTGGAACCATCGTGGATAAATATGAACTTTATCAACTTTTGTCTGAATCTCGAAAAACGGGATATGCAGTCAGTTTTTCCGAACTCGAAGATGGTTCTGCGGCAGTTGCAGCACCGATTCGTAACCATGAAGGAAATGTGATTGCTGCAATTAGTATTGCCGGCCCAGAGTCGCGCTTTCGAGAGTATCTATTGCAAAACCTTGTTGATCGTGTTTTGCAGGCCGCATTACAAATATCTCTTAAGTTAGGTTGGTATTCGGACGGAATCAACTAAGATTTTTGATATATGAGGAGTGGATAATAGAGTGATTCCCTGTGAATTTGAACCTCTCGGTGATTCAGCACTTATTATTCGATTTACTGACACTATAGATGACTGTGTAAATCAACATATACATTTTCTCTGCGTCAAAATAGAGGAAAGTGCCATAGCCGGCATCATTGAGTGCGTGCCAACGTTTACATGCCTTTCAATCATTTATGATCCTGTCAAATGGAGTTTTACAGAATTAAAGTTATTTTTAATAAATTTTCTAGATGAATTAGGAAACTCTGATCGAGAGATAGAAAAAGGGGAAATGGTGATACCTGTATGCTATGGAGAAGAATTTGGACCTGATATAGATTTTGTTGCAATTCATAACCATTGTACAGTGGACGAAGTGATTAAAATTCACTCTTCCACTGTATATAGGGTTTACATGCTTGGATTCATACCTGGCTTTGCTCATTTAGGATCAGTTGATCATCGAATTACCACGCCGCGACGATCATCCCCCCGATTAAAGGTAGAGTCAGGGAGTGTTGGCATTGCGAACAGGCAGACAGGCATATATCCTTATGCATCACCTGGAGGTTGGCAACTTATAGGGAGAACGCCCTTGCTTCTCTTTGATGAAACAAAGTCACCCCCTAGTTACTTGAATCCCGGTGATGTTGTGCGATTTTTATCCATTGGAAAAGATGAGTTTTATCGATTACGGGAGGAAAAATTGTGATTAATATAATTCGTCCTGGGATGTTAACCACCATCCAAGATACAGGACGTTGGGGATATCAGAAGTATGGTGTTCCTATTGGCGGCGCCATGGATCCATTCGCTTTATCCATAGCGAACATATTAGTGGGTAACGAACCTAATGCTGCAGCTCTTGAAGTGACAGTAACAGGGCCAGTTATCGAGTTGACAAGGGACACTTTGGTAGCAGTTACGGGTTCCCTATTTTGTTCGGTTACTGCTGCTAACTCTCCGAATATCATTCCACAATGGAAAGCAGTTCTTGTAAAGAAAGGTACTGTACTGGATATTGGTAAGTGTTGCAAAGGATGCAGAGGTTATATTGCATTCTCTGGTGGCATTCATGTTCCACACGTTTTAAATAGTTCAAGTACTTATTTGCGTGCTAGCTTTGGAGGTTACGAGGGACGCGCCCTAAAAACAGGCGATAAAATCGCTTTGAATGAACCATCCCCTTTTTCAAAGATTCTGATGGATCGATTGCGAAGAGTAGACCCAAATGTTACGATCATTGAGTCCAATTTTACAGTTAGTTGTAGCATTGTTGACGATAGTAATTCAACTGACCAGCTTCGAGTCGTTCCTGGTAATCACGAAATGATGTTTCATGAAGATGATCTCCATCTTTTCTACAGCTCCACTTTTAAAGTGAGTCCAAATTCTGATCGTATGGGGTATCGCTTGGATGGCCCGCATCTTCATTGGAAAGCATCAGAAGATATAATTTCTGAACCCACGATTTGCGGTACTATTCAAATACCACAAAGTGGTCAACCCATTGTGCTTATGGCTGACGGCCAACCAACGGGTGGATATCCAAAAATAGCCAATATCATTACTCGTGACATTTGGCGTCTTGCTCATTTTAAGCCAGGTGATATGGTGAAATTCACACCGATATTGCTTGAGACAGCACAGTCACTGTATAGATATAAGATTCAGGAATTAAACCAATTGCAAATTGGGGTGAGATCCCAAATCATACGCGAAGAAAGTTGAGGTCAACAAAGTAGGCACTTGTCGTACTTTGGATAATCGATGATAATGTGACAGGGCTTGATCTGCTTAGAAGCGCTCATACTGCTGGATTGTTCGTAGAGATTTCACCAGAATATGAAGGAGGATGCCGCATGATCCCAGTAGGAAATATAATCAATAACGTGGAGAGATTTTCGGGATTTGAAAGTGAATACAACAGGTATCGCCCGAAGGCTCCGGACATTGTGGTTGAGGTACTGACAACGTATCTTGGCAGAAATCCGTCGATCGTCGTCGATTTGGGCTGCGGCACAGGGCTGTCTTCATTCATATGGAAGGACTACGCAGACCAAATCATCGGCGTGGAACCCAATGACGATATGCGAGGAAAGGCACAAGAGACGTTATCTCAGTTGAACGGTGCAAACCACATTTCATTTGTGAGGGGCTATTCGAATCAACTGGAGATAGGTTCGGCTACTGTTGACTTGCTTACATGCTCCCAGTCGTTTCACTGGATGGAACCCGACAGCACACTCAAAGAGGTCTCCAGAATACTACGGGAGGGCGGTATCTTCGCAGCCTATGATTGCGATTGGCCACCAACAGTCAACTGGAAGATTGAAGACCAGTACGTTCAACTCATGGATAAGGTAGATCTCCTCATCCGCCAGCAAGCCAGGAAAGAAACCATGGTTAAGAAATGGCCCAAGGATGAGCATCTGAAAAATATGCGAGACAGCAAGGTGTTCCGGTTTACCAAAGAGATCATGTTCCACAGCAGGGAAGTATGCGACGCCAAGCGGTATGTAGGATTAGCACTCAGCCAAGGTGGACTGCAAACAGTTTTAAAATCAGGATGGACAGATTTGAATGAGAACATCGAGTTGTTCAAGAAAACAGTGGAAGAACATTTCGGTCGCCAGACACTAGACATCGTTTTCAGTTATCGGATGCGCCTGGGAATCAAGTAGGGATTTGTCGTGACAGACAAACCGGGGCGGTTTGGCAAGGGCCATTCTTGTTTCTGAGCAGGAATCGTCGACTGCCTTAATACTTAGTAAGCATGATTTGTACAGTGAACTACCACGAAGAATTATAAAAATTGGACTTGAATTGGATGAGTATCGCATGAATGACAAAACTTTAAGTCACAGAGAGCTTCTTCTACTCGACCCAGATGGCTATCTCCTACGTTTTAGACAGCACCTCGGTCCAGAGCGAAGTGAATGAGTTGACAAGCGTTCTTCATCAAACTGGGGCACATCTGCCACAAGCGTTGTGGACTAGGGTTTGCGTGAATATGCGTTTCCGACTGTCCCCTGGTAACGGGATTAACGGAGCAGTTTAGCGTCGGAAGGATTGACACCGGTAGATCAGAGTTTTAACCGTTGTATTAGAAGATACTGGGTCTACAACATAAAACTAAGAAATCATGCTACCCCAACAATGTATGCAATATTCTTGACATCAATAATAAGCGTGATTATAATAAGCACAAATATGAAATAAGGGGTGGATTAAGATGTGGAAATTTGAACACACGATTGAAACAGAAGCAAGTGCAAAGGCTCTGTGGTCACTCTATTCGGATGTATCAACTTGGACAACATGGGACAAAGAGATTGAAGATGTGAAGTTGAACGGGCCATTTACCGTGGGAACGACTGGCACTATGAAACCGATAGGGCAAGATCCGCTATTTTTCAAGCTTGTAGAAGTACGTGAGAACGAAGGGTTCGTGGATGAAACGGAGATTCCAGGAGCAGGTGTTCTCGTTATATTTACACACACGTTGAAACCTCTTGAGAATGGCAATACACGAATTAGCCACCAAGTGACGATTATCGGACCGACAGCCGATGTACTGGGACCTCAAATCGGACCAGCGATTATATTAGGCATTCCAAAAACAATGGAGTCACTCGCTACAGTTGCATTGGCTATTCGATGAGTGGAGCAGAACCGTGGGGACGCGATATTGGATTGGCGTTGTATCTCGAGACCATGTTTTGCGAGGAGTGGAAGGTGGATTCGCACAAGTTTGCCATGGAAAGGAGCGTCCTTTAAAGCGAATGCATCAAGGAGATTGGTTGATATACTATTCGCCACGAATTTCTATGGGTAAGGGGACTCCTCTACAAGCATTCACAGCGATTGGACGCGTAGCAGACGAACGAATATAAATGTTTCGTATGAGTGAAACATTTGTTCCCTATCGAAGGGATATTAACTACGAGTCGTGTTCTGAGGCACCGATCCATCCGTTACTAGACTTCCTCATCATTGCTGGTGCAATGGGCTTGGAAAATGAAACCTTGGTGCTGGGGTGAAATTATTGCACAAAAATTTTGATTCAGAATTTGAGAAGCCTGGCGATAGTCCTGGCTTCTTACTGTGGCAAGTTTCAAATCTGTGGCAACGAAAGCAAAGGGATGCGTTAAAGCCTCTTGACTTAACGCATACTCAATTTGTGTTATTAACATCGCTTTCTTGGCTCGAGCAGTCGGAAGAACCCATAACGCAGGTTCAACTAGCTCACTATACAAAGGTCGATGTAATGATGACATCTCAAGTGTTGCGCACGTTAGAGAAGAAAAAACTTGTACATCGCAGTCCTCATCCTGTAGACACGCGCGCAAATCAGATTCACACCACGTTGTTAGGAAAAGATTTATTTGCAAAGGCACTCCCTGTGGTGGAAAAGATAGATACGGAGTTTTTCTCCCGCTTACATGAGGAAAGCGGGCAATTGATACGACTCTTCCAGCAACTCTTGGACAAATAATTTGTCATGACGTGGTGCGTTGCTAGAAACAGTTTTTTGTGTGTTCTGCGAGTTTAATTTGTTGCTGGTATCTACAGTTCACCTTATCTTTGGATCACACTGCTGGATAATATATCAATCAGTGAAGTGCCGATTTGGACATCTGAGATGAGATCAGTTTAGCATTCAACCCCTGTCCTACAAGCATGTCCGAGGCAGGAACATTCGTATTTCCAATAAATTTGGAGTGAAGCCCTTTTTCTATTATCCAAGAAGCCATGCCAGGTGCGGGACCATAAAATCGAAGTCCTTGCACATGAAGAAGATAAACCTTATATCGAAGGTGACAAGCCCTCGGTCAAAATGAATCCTGAACGGGTACGGGTGGCCAAGATGATTGCATCTCTTCCTGTAGAACAGCGTCAAAAAATATAAGTGTTGTTCGGAACTTCGGTGACCGCAAAAGTAGATAGTACGATTAAAGATGGAGAAGTGTTGTTATACTGTGGTGGAATCAATAAGGAAAATGCGGATTATGTAGGTTGCCAAATTCAATGAAGGGGGAGATTCTTATGAATAAAACGAACAAAGTTGCTATTGTGACGGGTGCGAGCCAGGGAATAGGAGCCGCAACTGCTAAGCTCTTGGCTTTGAGAGGGGTACGGGTAGTGGTTAATTTTGTTTCCAATATGGAACGTGCTCAAGCAGTGGTATCCGACATCCAAAATACAGGTGGAGAAGCTATTTCTATACAAGCGGATGTTCGCAACTCCGAAGAGGTCGCAAATATGGTACACCAAATTCAGGGATACTGGGGATCAATAGACGTTCTCGTATGTAATGCAGCGATGCCATTTGTCAAAAAATCTTTTAATGATATCACTTGGGAAGAGTTCGCTCAAAAGCTGAATGACGAGCTAAAAGCAACATTTCTGATATCGAAAGAGGTACTTCCAATTATGGTTCAACAGGCTGCAGGTCATATTATCTACGTTTCTAGCGGGCTTAGTAAAAACCCATTAGCTCCAGGATTTATCGCGCATGGTACAGCAAAAAGCGCACTGAACTCTTTTGCTAAGTATATCGCCAAGGAGTATGGCCCGAACGGAATTAAGGTTAATGTGGTTGCACCGGGAATGGTGGAGACTGAACGCACTGTAAACCAACCGAAGCAGTTTAGAGAACATCTTGCATCCGCCACACCGCTCCAGCGAGTTGCCAAGCCTGAGGATGTGGCAAGGGTGATTGCCTTTTATGCAGATGATGATAGTAGCTTTGTTACCGGGGTCTACACACCAGTTGATGGTGGGTTGTCTATGGATTAACTGACTCCAGAGAGAAATGATTTTGGTCGGATTGGACGGAGTTACGTTACAAGCACCAGATGTTGAGCAGATTCATTGTCGCCTGTGTTCAGTCTGCAAGCGGGCCGTTGCCATTGTGCCCGCTTTTCTCGCTCCTTGGCATGAAAACTAGCATAGGCTTCTGTTGTTTTAATACTGACATGCCCGAGTAAATTTCGAAAAAAGATTCCTTGCTTTTACTACTTCAGGAGCAATGGGTATACTGGCATTGTAATCAAGATAGATTCTTTTCAAACTTACGTTCCTCCTGTTACTTGGGGTGTTGTTTATAGATAAGCAGCAACGATGTTTCTATACAAAGGGTTAAATCTAAGGTAAATTCGTTCCTCCTCTTTTCAATTTGAATAGGAAATAACGTTCAAATGCCACTTTCATAAAGTGAGCCCAGCGGCCTTTTTTCAAGTAAGTTTTTTCTCTCGGTGGCAGTGCCGGTTTAGCTGTCATAAAAACTGCACTTTTCCCAAGATCAGCAATACATGTAACATCTAGTTTACTTACCGGTAAAGCACGTAATTCTCTACCTAAAATTTCCGCCGCAATGTTATGAGCTGCCACTTTGGACATGTGTTCTGTCATAAGTCCTGTTTTGGGAATACCTGTCGGTATTGGTGTAGCTTCCTTCGGAGCAATTGCCACCGCCACTCCGGTGGCGTAAATGTTGGGATAAGATTTATGCCGATAGTAATCGTCCACTATGATAAATCCCTTTGGATTTCCCAACCCGGAATTAATCACGGCATCCACGCCTCTAAACGGGGGGACAAACAGCGAAAATTCAAAAGGTAACTCTGTGCCGTCTTCAAGGATTACCTGATCCGGATAGACTTCTTTGATTACTGCATTTGTAAATACTTTTATATGCTTTTCAGCAAATTCATCTTCAATTACCCGACCAGCCTGACGAAATCCACCTAGACCAAAATGGCTGACATAGGGCTCTGAGGTAACAAAGGTTAGGGATGCTTTTTCTCTTAGACCAAGTTTCCACAGTGCATGTTCCACACCGAAAAGGAATTCATATGCCGGCCCGAAACAGCTTACCCCTTGGGTCGAACCGATTACAATCGGGCCGCCTTTTTCCAGATAATGCTGCCATGCCTTGTTTGTTTTTATCGCATGTTCCAGAGTCATGATAGAATGGGTATAGCCTTTTTCCGGTCCCAGACCGGGAATTGCCTCAAAATCTAAATGAGCTCCAGTGGCAATCACTAGATAATCGTAGTAAAGGAAGCTACTTCCGACATCAACTTTCTGTTTTCCAGGATCAATTTTTTGGACAGTTGCCCGCAGAAATTTGATACCCTTTCGAGATAACAGATTTCCCAATTCAACCGTGATATCCTTTGGCTTCCTTAAGCCTAAAGCTAGCCAAGGTAATGAGGGTGAAAAAGCAAAATAATCAGTCTCTGCCACCACCGTTATTTCGGCTTTTCGCCCGAGATGACGTCGTAGTTCAAAGGCAGCAGTTAAGCCTCCAAAGGAGCCGCCTATAATCACAATTTGTTTCACGCTAGTTCCTCCTTGTATCATGTTTTTTGAAAATTTTAAAAAATTACAATTTATCCTCTCGTAGCGTCCATTCACTGAGTTCATCCATGGAACTGCGAAGACCGCCAATAATCAGAGTATCATCGGAGAGAGTTCTCGCATCCATGCGCGACCTGCAAGCCCCACACGGAACACCGCGCCGTACGGCAACAGTAATCATACATTCCAAGTTGTAGTGCCCGGTGGGGAGCATTTGGCCTTGTCGAGTGCACTGAACGGAATCCGCCATAAAAATGACCTTAACACTTACGGCGGATTGTTTGGTTATGACATTGCGTGCCGAAGAGAATTGTAGGCTTGTTCCATACCAT
>JAKACV010000099.1 GCA_021821085.1 Bacillota bacterium
ATGCAACTGGTGATAGGAAGCGCCTGACACCACTTGTCCACGATACAACTCCGCCCAGTAATATAAGGTGCGTTTCGCCATTCCGTGGTCATGAGCCACTTGCATTTCAATGTTGATACGCTCTTTTTGATCCGTTTCTACGAAAACATCCATACGTGAGAGCTTATCTTCTTGATATTCAGGAGATTGCTCTGTGTTGCCAAATCGCACAGAGATAATCGGTGCCGCTAGGCTGTTTGTAAGCAACGCATTGAGAAAGGAAATCAATAAATCCTCATTTCGCGCTTGTCCAAACAATTGCTTGAATGCATAGTCAACCATGAGATCAATGGGTTCATTGTGATAGATAGGCATCAGTTTGTCTCCTTCTTATTTTCAGTATAAACAGCAAAAGCCCCCTTGAGAAGAGGGCCTTGACTTGTTATATCGATACCTCCAACACGTGATCCATTGCCGCCTCAGACCGCACAAAACCTTTTTTGCCGCTCGAAGGATCGGTTTTATTTTTCCTGCATTAATGAATCGGTTGATTGTCGTTATGGTAGAATGTGAAAAATTCAATAAGATGTGATGTAACCATTTGCGCGTGGGATCGTCAAATGAAAGAGGAGTTTATGATTTTAGAACTAAAGAGATAAGACACTGGACAACGTGTCGAAATCCTACTGTGCTGTTTTGATCTGATGATCAAGGCACGATATTCAAAGACAAAGGGTGGTTTGTGTGCAAAAACGAACATAGGGATTCAGTGTGGCTGCTCTGGCTTTAACCAGTCTGGCCGTGACGGGGTGTGGGGTCAGTAACCATCTCACGGGGACACCGACAAGCGATAGTCCTTCCGCTACCGTGCAGCCGAGTGGCAGGACAACGACGACGCCTTCTACGTCACCTAGTTCTTCCTCCACGATAACACCGTCTGCATCGAATTCAACAAGGCCATCGCCTACATCGCATCTTAGCTCAACTGGTACGAAAGAATCAAAGGTGTCGGTTGATGAAATGAGGGCATCGTCTAATGAACGGTTTTCTTCAATTATAACGAGAGCGATGGCGCATGTAACGAAGACAAAGTTTGCTCTAATGGCTCCCACCCTTCCTGATTATTCTCCTCAATCTGGGTTGCCGTCGTTGTCTATGGGAGCGATTGTTCAAAGTAGTGCCGACGGTTATACGGTCAACTTGCAGTGGGCGCATAGCCAATTACCGATCAACAGCCCCGCACTATCAATGCCACCTAATACAGGAGACGCAGGTATCATTGGGGCATTTGGTGGCACTCAATATCTATCGGCTAAAGTGGCACTGGCTCAACTGAATATACAGCAAATGGGTTCCCATCTATCACCGCCTGCAAATAGTAAAAGCACTAAGGTCGATCTTGGACACGGCATTCAGGGACTCGCCTATTCGTCTTTTCCCGGCATGGTCGTATGGCATCAAGGGGATTGGACATTGGAGGTGAGGGGTTTGGCACTTCCCCCCATTCAGGAAGCGAAGGAAATCGTCACGTATCTTCACACACACAAATTGCCTCCTACAAACGGAGTGTTCATTGTCGAAATGGCAGCGGATGGTGACCATACATCAGCACAATGGGTGTTTGGCAAGGTGGTGTATTCGTGTAGTGATTATCACTCTGCGCTGCAGGCGGCAAAAATGGCGGTGTCGATGCGGGTTTATCCGAGTAGTAGTGGCAGATCGTAAGGAAGTAGTTTTAGTGGTAGAGACAGCATTTTAACGGTTATATATGCTAAGCATTAGCGGACATGATATGCCGATTTCAAGCCATTTAATGATCACTAATGCTTTATTTAGTGGACATTTAACACACTGAAAGAATGACATTTTATTGCTTAGAGTAAAGAAATCCAACAATCACTTTCCAAAACCTTTCTTAGCGTATGTTTTCGTTAAAATATTGGTGGTACTCCCATATACAAAAATGACCCCTCCAAGGAAAAGGACGCAAAAGACGTCTTTGACCTTGGAGGAAAATCATTATTGCCATCCGGCTCTGGCAGCTTGTTGAACGGCGGTTAATCCTGCATTGTAATTGTCGGCATACGTTGCTCCCGAGCAATCAATATACCCTACGTTCGGGGAAGATTCCCAATCGCTAAAACTCGTAAACTCTGTTAGGCTTACCCCGTCACTATTTGCTGCAGACTGCAGGTTGTCCACTGCAGCACCACCCATGGCAACAACACACCATTGACCATTTACACCCAAATTCGCGGAGTGAACCGCAACTTGAGCATCTCTGGTGAGATATGCCTGAACATAGCTGGTTGAATCATACAACCATTGCTGAATAAACAATCCGCTTACGTAATCATAATCATCGCCAACCAAGATGACAACTCGTTTACCTTGACTGTTCGAGCCGAATGGAACATAGTTTGGGCCACTTTCCACCGTAAAACTCGGAGTCCAAATAGGTCCGTACGTCCACTCACCCGCGGGGGCGTTATTATATCGCGACTGTGTTCCAGACGGAGGGAGATGTCGCTACATATGGTACACCGTACTCCACGGATGACATGGATTGATAGGCGTCCCCGTACGCTTTGAAAAGCACAGAAAGTCCATATGCATTATTGTAACCATCCCCCATGTAGTCATTGGGACCTTATTGTATTGATTTAGGGCCAGCGACATGTTCTCCCAAGGGGTCGTGGACCCGCCCAAATTGTTAGCAAGATACCAAGCACCAGCGGCCGCGTTAATCGAGTCCGCATTTTCTACATAACTAGAAGACATCGTGAGTCCTGTATTGTTATTAGGCGTGACAAAGCTGCTGATGAAAGACTGCGCAATACTGCTAAGTTGCATCCAGTCATTCAAAGGACCGCCATTCTCTTGGATGGCTTGGGCTAATGAGACCATTGATGGGAGATTAAATTGCGATGCTGCACCAAGTAAATGGTCACGCATGCGTGCATAGCTCGTATCCCCGCTAGATCCATAGTAGGTTACGATAGTAGGATCGCACGTAGGATCTGAGCTCGCGAGGTAATAAGCGTCGTACGTATTGTTACTTGGGTTTGAGCAAGATGTTGATCCATAAGTCATTTGTATTCCCTCCAAAAGTGGATTTGTATTACGCAAAACGTCTGACAAAATTAATGTGTGTTTGGTACTCCACTTCACCCCTCTCATCCTATAAAGACACTTAGACCTCGGTTTTTTACGCACGCTTCGTATACTTTTTATTTTTTCTCTGTTTTCTTGGCAACGAGTACGTGCCATCCGCCAATGGCAACAAATCCAGAGAGCAATCCATTGAGAAGGACAGTCGTCCACCCGGCAAGTGTAGCGGGAACTGGTGGAGTAAGCATCAACATGAGAATCATCCCTACAAGCAGCGCGAGTGGTTGCGAAGGAATCTGTCGAATGAGAGGTAACCCTTTGATCGCTTGGATGATCACAAGAACAGCAAAACTTGTTCCCGCCAAGGTATGCAGCGAAGCTTGAGAAAATAGAGTCATCTCCATGCCATCACCCCCTGATTCATGAATAAAGCCAGGCACATGGTTAAGGCGCTGGCTTCTTTTCTGCGTGTGATGCAATTTTTTCTGTTCGTCTGCGCACCTTTCGCATGAATTCTTCACGCACTTCTTGTGCGAGATCTTCATCGACTACACCATGATCAATCAACACCTTACAAATGAGTCGGTCAAAACGCAAAAGGATTTCTTCCATAGCTTCGGCATCCCCAGCTTTTGCACGTGCGAGCAAATTTTTGATCAGCACATTCATCATACACTCCACCACATGTTTCGCAGCGTGTGCAACACTCGTTGATGCAGACGGCTCACTTGCTGTTGTGTCAGCTGTAGATGAGAGACCACTTCTTGTTGGGTATATCCATGCGTTTTTTGCATGCTTTGCATAGATTTTATGAGTTGTTGCAATGTCTGGTTTCGTGATGACCTTACTCAAAATAAAACGACCATTCTTCAATGAGAAAACCACGACGTCTTTCGCTTCGCGGTAGTTCATCGGTCGGAAGGGCCGTTTTTGCGTTGATTTCCGCACCGTTTGCTCATTTCGCCTCCACCAATCGCATCTGAATCTGTACCATGTCCCGATAGCGGTTTTCCTCCACATTGACGAGCAAATGACGTTTGGTCCGTTCCAGCCATTCTGCGACACGCTCCCCTTCTCCAAACGCTACTAGTGAATAGCCACGTCCAGTGCCTTCTTTCACGCGTGCGCGTAGGTGTTGCTGTTGTGCACCCATCGTCTGTACATCTCCAATGTGTACATCGCGCAAGAAGAAAATAGGCTCTGGATTCGCTTGGCCAAACGGTTCAAGCCGTTTTAGATCGGCGATGAATGGTTGCGTCAACTCATGTAAGTGTAACGGTGCGTCTGCATCGATATGCGCGTCCACCCGAACATCCTGTGCCACGGTTGCAAACGCGATGCGTAAGTCGTCGATCCAGTCAGCAGGCAAGGAGAATCCGACCGCCGCTGCGTGCCCACCAAACGCGGTCAACACGCCTGTTTTCGTTTGTACCGCTTGCAACAACGCGTAGAGATCCACGCCAGGTACGCTCCGCCCTGAGCCTTTGGCGACGCCATCTTTGATCGATAGGCAGAGCGTAGGCTTGTACAAGTTTTGCGCAAGTTTCCCAGCGCCGACAGATAGATGCGCTCTTGAATGGTTTGTCGCTTCTGATTGAGTTCATTGGCTTCAAGTGCTAGACGTTGTGCTTCTTGTGGATCGTCTGCAAGAAGGAGTTCAACCGCACGCTTGGC
>JAKACV010000044.1 GCA_021821085.1 Bacillota bacterium
CGCATACCTTGAGAAAGACCTTCGGCTATTGGGCCTATTCGATGGGAACAGACATCACGAGGATTCAGAAGCTATTGAATCACTCGTCGCCGTCAATTACATTGGCGTACATTGGGATTACGCAAGAAGAGTTGGATAATGTGTACCTTACGCTAGAATTGTGATCTATATGTTCCCGGTACATTATCTATTTTGAAATTCTAATAACAATTTGGAAGGGGCTGTTTTCAATGGAACAATGTTCTACGAAAAAGGTTGTTTTGATTACTGGAGGAGGTCGAGGAATTGGTGCTGCAACAGCAACTCTTTTAGCCAAAAGAGGGTATCAGGTTGCCGTAAATTATATTTCCAACGCAACTCGTGCAAATGAAGTTGTTCAAGAGATTTTGAACAATGGCGGAGAAGCAATCGCTGTTAAGGCGGATGTTCGTCAACCAAATGAAGTAGATAAAATGGTCAAAGAAATCCATTCTAAGTGGGGTTCGATTGATGCTTTAGTAAATAATGCAAATATGTCGTTTGCTGTAAAATCATTTCAAAAAATGACTTGGGATGAATTTTCACAGAAATTGAATGATGAAATGAAGGCAGCTTTTACGATGACAAAAGCTGTCACACCTCTAATGATTAAGAATGGATATGGACGTATTGTGTATGTAGCAAGTGGTCTGGCTAAAAATCCTCGGCCTGGAATGATTGTACACGGAACTGCAAAGGCTGGAATTGTTCAGTTTGCAAAGTATATTGCACAAGAGTTGGGTCCAAATGGAATTATAGCTAATGTAATTTCACCAGGTATGGTCGATACAGAAGCTACCGAGCATATGCCAAAGCGATTACTAGATAGTATCGCTGAATCTACACCTGTCGGGAGAATTGCCTCTGCCGAAGATGCCGCAAAAGCTATTGCAATGTTCGTGGGTGATGATTGTCAGTTCATCACTGGTGCTTACGTACCAGTCAATGGTGGAATTGCCATGGAATAATGATATTTGTTATGGTCGTCGAAGCCGTCTCGACAACCATTAATTTCACCAAGTGGACGAGACTGAGTTTTTACCATCAAGTACAATTTTCGATAGGTAAGCCCACGTTTCCGTTGCCATGCCCGCAGATAACGCAATGGTGGCAGTTAATACCCCGGACATTACACCGTGCACAGCGAGCATGCAAAGGATAGGTAGCGTGTTAAGAATGAGTAGACTCATCGATAAAGGCACCTTCACCTTCACTTGCAGTAGCTGTCCGATAGCCGTGAAGCCACCTGTCGAATAACCTTTTGACACGAGTAGCCCAATAGGAAATTTAGCAAAGAGCAAGATCATAGCAAATGCCAGCCACTTGGGCCAGTCCAGATCGATGGGTAATTTTTCGAACGCCCACATGCTTAGTCCCGTGATTCCGGCTCCGGTCACGGTCCAGAGAGCAGTCAATCGTCCGCCATACATGAACACTAACGTGAAGATAAAGGTCTTGATGCAGAGGTTGACGATCCCGGCGCTCATGTGGAGGGTGTCTGCAATCCCGATGCTGAGGCCGCTTACCCCGCCGGACGAAATGTGGGAATCCCTTTCAAGCAGTACGGAAATGGCAGCCATCAGAATACAGCCGACAAAGTAGCGGAGAGGCGGAATCTGTAAGTTCACTTTTGGATGCACTTCTTTCTTACGAAACGACTTGGGATCAGTTTTCACAAGATATCCACGCACCAAACCTCTTTCGCGAGTTGTTGAATTATCCTCTACAACAAAGCCTTCCGTTGGCAAAACGAAAAGCCAAATATCCAAGAAATGAGGATGCGAGAGTTCCGAAGAGGGGCGGATAAAAAAGAACCCAACGGACTTTAGCCGTGGGAGGTTCAGAAATTGAGCATGAAGATGATACTCCTTAGCTCCCTAGCATATTATTCAAATAAGTGGTAATCCCGTGATACGAGCAACATTAACATCCCATGCAATCAGATCATTGATTGAAAGTTCTTGGAGACTGGCCTTCCCTAGCGCATGTAAACCAAATTTTAGTTCATCGGCAAAGCTAATAAGAAAATTCAAAAGGCTCGTTGTTCCTTCTTCTTCATTAAATTGATCTTTGAGCGATCCGGTACTCCAAGTAATCGCAGTGGGTGGATCAAATGGGAGTGTTTTTGCCAATTGTGCATGCGTCACTGCATACAGAGCAGCCGTTCCAAAGTATACAGCATTAGCTCCCAGTGCCAGTGCTTTGAGAACATCGCCAGGAGTTCGGAGTCCTCCGGAGATAACAAGATCAATCTGCTGACCATAGCCAGTATCCCGAAGAAATTTGACGGCACGCGCCAAGGCATTGATCGTAGGCAGACCGAAATCGTTGACGAGTATGGAGGGTGATCCGTGCGTGCCACCTTGAGCACCGTCGATTGCCAGTACATCAGCACCTGCTGTAATCGCTATTTCCATATCCTTCTCCAAATGATTACTAGCAGCTAGCTTTACGATAATTGGGATTCCTGGTATATCTGTATGCAGTTTTTGAATGAGCCCATTCAGTCCACCGTAGCTATTAAGCATCTGACTGCTAGAAGGCAGATAAATCGGCTCATTTTTATCATGATTTTGTAGCCCAAGGTCGCTCACCACTTCTTGATCCAATTGACTAAACGCTTGTGGATCGATGATTAAACCGGCTCCTCCGTTAGCACCCTGCCCTATTTTGATCTCAATAGCATCTGCTTTTTGGAGCACTTCACCTTTTTGTTCCCACGAGGCACCATGAATCTGGAGTATTAGGCGGTGCGCAAGTTGCCGATATTCGTTACGATACCCCCCCTGACCAGGGTTAAAGGCAATACCTGCTTGTCCCGAAGCTGCGGCAAGTGCCAAACTTACAGACTTTGAAAGTGAAATACCATACGCCATGCCAGAAATCATAATGGGCATAGAAAGCTTCAGAGGGCGTGCGCAACACTTGCCCAGGGTGCATGATAAATCCACAGTTTGATTCGTCAATAGTGGCGGTCGATAAAGCTGTCCATAATTTAGCAAAAGACCATCAAAGTGTGGAAAGTGATTGCTGGCGCCAATTGGTTTTGTAAGGGCGTGCGGTGCCAAGGACCGATACTCATTTTCCATAACATCCATGATGCCATGGTGAATGATACCGGTGATACCTTCCCACAGACTCTGATCATATGCTGTGGTCAAGAGTCGAAATATGTTTTTTTGTATCGTACGCCGCAGTAGACCTTTCAACAATTTAATTCCCTCCCATGCATAGTATCGGCAATTATTTCAAACAATATCGTCATGATTTAGATAATTGATGAAATGAGTTGCTGTGTATGGATAAAAAACAAAAGTTGCAGAAGGAAATTCGTTCATCCATCCTTCCAAAACTGTGGCAACAAGTCAGCCAAGAAACAATCAGCCCTTCACTAACGAAAACGGTGCAGGCGATGCGGGTCATCTGGAGTCAATGTGACGATTTTATCTTCAATAATCTTACAATCGAGAATGAAACAGAACCTCAAATAGCAGCCTGCTGGCTAAACAGCATTATCAACCCTAAGCAATTGCAGGCAATCGTATTTCGAACAGCGGCCAATGAATACAAGAAATATGGCTCATTGCAGGCATTGATGAACAATTCAACCGGAGCATACCGGGCGGTATCTACTTACCAAGATGCCAGTAAGGCGGTAGCAGAAGGACAGGCCGTGTTATTTTTCGAGCAAGAGAGCCAAGCCCTTTCTGTCAATGTTGCTAACTTCCCGAAGACAGCTTTTTTACCCCCAGAGAATGAGCTGACCGTTGATGATCCACATATTTCGTTTATTAACAATTTAGCGCTCAATATGGGTGCCATCAGAAGTCATATTCATTCGCCGAATCTTAAATTCGAACAACTTTCACTCGGAACGGTCGCTCATACCAATGTGGCGATGATCTACTTGGAGGGCATTATCGAGCAAACATTGGTCGATGAAATGCGTCGGCGATTGAACTCGTATCAATTGGAAGGTGTCATTGGGATCAACTACATTAAAGAAGTAATTTCTGATAACGGGTATTCGCCATTTCCATTGTTGGATGTAACCGAAAGGCCAGATCGAGTGGCCACAGTGGTACTTCAAGGAAGAATTGCGGTGATGGTCGATGGAAGTTCCATGGCATTGATCGCTCCCACTATCTTCATCAACATGTTAAATTCTATCGAAGATTATTATTCAAGCTATGCTTCCGTTATTTTCATTCGCATTTTACGCCATTTAATGTATTGGATATCCATGTTGCTACCATCGATTTATATCGTCTTACTATCCTATCATCCTGACTTGTTACCCACGCCATTACTTTTAAGTATTCAATCGCAACATGTGGGTATTCCCTTTCCAATCATCATGGAGGTGATGGGTATGGCTGTTGTTTTTGAATCGATTCGCGAAGCTGGAATTCGCCTACCAAAAGCAGTAGGTCAATCGGTCAGTATCGTTGGTGCTCTGGTAATTGGGGATGCAGCCATACAAGCCGGACTAGTGTCACCGGGGGCAGTGATTACCGTTGCTTTTGCTGGCATTGCTTCATTTACAATCCCTTCCTACACTCTGGCCTACACGAATCGAATCCTGCAATTTGGCTTCATGTTCATGGCTTCTATTTACGGGTTTTATGGTTTGATCATGGGGGGATTGGCACTTGTGGCCCATTTGGTTTCCTTAAAATCGTTTGGCGTTCCTTACATGTCGCCGGTCGCTCCCTTTCATCGTCAACGATTTCGCTATGCATTCTATCGTCCACCTTGGGGTAAGGTCAACACAAGTCATGAGTGCGTTTCTGAGACGCCAACATCTCAATTAGCCAAGATTAACTCTCTTATAGGTAAATAAAATGAATCGCGGACAGCGAATAGGCACTTTTGCAAGTGTGATTATCTCTGCGTTTTTGCTTATTGGGTGTGACCTTAAAGAGATCGACACATTCAGCACTGTACTTTCCATCGGCATCGATCGAAACAATGATGGAACCATTCTACTTACCATGGAAATATCCAACTTTTCTAAATCAAAGAGTATGCAACAAAAAATGTTGATGATATCGGGAACAGGTCAATCGATTGAAGATGCAGAAAGAAATATTCAATTAAAGAATCCCTTGGAATTGTATCAAGCACATAATGCTTTGATCTTACTTGGTGAAAGTTATGCTCGACATAATGTTCATGAAGTAGCTGATTTTTTTCAACGCAATCCAACCTTTAGACCAACAATGTTTCTCGCTGTCTGTCAAGGAAGAGCGAAAGATGTTCTCCGTGCGAGAGTCAGTACAGAGTCGATTAATGCACTCGGAATTCGGGAAATGATTAATGAAGCGAGTAGACGTTCTTTAACCTCATCGAGTGAAATGATCCGCTGGGTAAAAGATTTACATCATCGTTCCCATACATTTCAACTAGCAGCATTAAAGTTAGATATGGATGCAAAGCCCGAGGTTTCGGGAGTAGGACTTTTTTACCATAATCAATTAGTGCGATGGATTACCACGAAGCAAGTACCATTTTTATTACTGTTAACAGAACGTCAAATTTCGCATCAACTCATAAAGATTATTGATGCTAATCACAATGCGATTTATATACAAATTTTATGGGCTAACGTGATACCTTCGATCAAAGTGGCTCAGGGAAAATTAGTCGTAGTGTATAACGTGTTGGGGGAAAGTGAAATTGTTGAACTTTCTCACGAAATGGCACTTCCATTAAGAAAAATAGTTGTAATGGAGAACAAAGTAAATTCTGTAATAAGCGCTAGGACAAAGCAAATGATCCATTCCTTACAGAAAGACAAAATCGATGGAATCAATCTTGCAGATATATTATATCGAGAACATCACAATTTGTACCAGAGGTTTTCTTTACACTGGGAGGATGAATTTGCTCAAGCAGATATCACATGTCACTTTTCCATTCGTCTTATCCGCACAGGCCTCTTGAATTGATCTGCAAAAACGTCATCGGAGGAGGGGAAACCATCCATGTTGTGGTTGCTTACTGGATTTTTGGGTATGAACGTCCCAATGATATTTCACGCTTTGAAGGCAAGACATTGGAAAGACGTCAGCGTGCAATTCATCTTAGTTACACTTTCCATTGCTCTTACTGTGAGTTTTGAGTGGGACATTCCACAGTTACTTTTTCCATTTTCTTGGATGCGTAGAGTATTCGAACACCTGTCTAATGTACTCTACCAACCTTTTTAGGATACTATGACAATGCCGAAACTCTCTTGGTTCCAATACGTTGCCTTGATGGTGGTAATAAATCTTGGCACAACCATTCAAACTGTTCCTACTATAATTGCAAAATTCACTGTACGCAGTGGTTGGATCGTGGGTATTTTTATGTTCACTGGAGTACTTATGTCGGCCGGCATCACCCATTGGTTTGTCCGTGTTTTTCCAGGAAAGACCATGAATCAAGCTTATTTGTTTGCATTCGGTAATATTCTAGGCAAAATCATTGGTCTTTGGGTGGTATTATGGTTTTACATCACCGATTGCATTGTTTTTAAAGAGGCCATCATGTTTCTAAGTGATTCAGTGCTCCCAAGCACTCCGGCATTTATGATAGGACCTTTAATGATGTTTGTCATAGCTCTTGTGGTGTGGTTCGACATTGAAATCATAGCGCGAATGATTGAATTTATCTTGCCAATTGTATTTGTGTTTTTTATCGTATTTCCTTTATCCATCATGAATGTAGATATTATACAATTATATCCTCTTATGCCTGATTCTTGGACCGTTTTATGGAAGGCATCTGTCAGTCCTATTTTCACTTATATGATCGAATTTATGGTTTCACTGATGTTCATTGACGTATTACCAGATGCCAAACAATTGAGTCGTTATATCCTCATCGCAGGAACGATGACAGTGATCATCCAAGTGGCTGGAGAATTCTTGGTGACAACAGTACTTGGTGATGCGAGCAAAGGACTAATATACCCTTTTTTAGAAATTGTACAAAGTATCCGTGTTGGTAAATACATTGAACGAATTGACGTATTGGTGATATTAGGCATCTTAACTGCAGGATTTTTTAAGGTGGCTTTGTTCAATTACACATTGGTTAAATCTTTACAAGAAATGTCATTCATAACCTCAAAAAATTCTGTGATACTTCTCTCCTCTATTGCCGTTTGGGCAGGCAGTCTTGCCCTGTTTCCGAGAAATTCTGACGTGTTAGAAATGCTGTTGAAATTTACACCTTCCTATTTCGTTATAACGTTATTGGCACTCCCAATATTAGCAATTGTGGTGAAAATATTGCGTTAGTTGGTGCAATCATATTTGGTATCTTTAGTCAGTAGAGCCATGAAGCCGATTTTTGGACTGTAGCTATGGCAGGACTGACGGAAGCTATCGTGCTGGCTAGAAACCCTGTTGCGAGTAAAGTTATTGTTGCATTACGAATAAGTTGATTCATACGTTCGATTTCCTCTCGTGCTTCTGTATCCCCTTGTTTGATAAGTTAAAGCATGCTAATGTAAAGATATCTTCTGTAGCATTAATGGAAGGGCCAAATTCTGTCTTCTTTAGGCAGAAACGGGGGACCCAATAATTGGGGTGAATTGGTTTGCTTCGCCCGTTGCAAACCATAGGCTAGATAAACGCCGAATCCGTCAGCTAACCTCGTAGGCGAATACAGTAAGTGCTGCATTCCTTTCTTTCTTCAGATTTATTCACTTTATATTACTTTACAATGACTTTGGATTTGTCTCTTAAACTGTCATGATTATCGACATAGCCGTATAATCTTTCAGCATTGGTGCCGTGAAGCAAACTAGATTCTATCCAGATGTGGCAATAATATTTACTAGGGATGTCTTGTTTATATGTCTAGAAAGGGAGGATTTTGAATTGAAGGTGGGATTGATTGGATTTGGAAAAACGGGCAAAATAGTAGCAGGTGAGATACTAAAAGATCAAACATTATCTTTAGAATGGGTTTTAAAAAAGTCGGACGAGTACTTGGGTATGTATGCCAGTGATTTGTTGGAATTAGATGATCACAGGGGTAAAATCTACTCGATTCAACATACAAATGTTGAACATCTATTGGATCGTCACATGGTTGATGTCATCATTGATTTCTCTTCGAAACAAGGAGTACAGATTTACAAGGCTGTTGCTAACCGTGGAATAAAGATTGTGTCTGCTGTTTCAAACTATGATCAGGATCAATTGTTCGAATTAAAGATGCTGGGTAATGAAACAGCAATCATTCACTCTCCCAATATTACTCTGGGTATTAATTTTCTAATGAGTGTTGCTAAGGCTTTAAAAGTGATCATGCCCAACGCTGACATAGAAATTGTGGAGGAACATTTTCGGGGAAAAAAGGAGGTATCGGGTACAGCTGTTAGAATTGCACAGACCCTAGGCATAGCGGCGAACGAACATATTAGTTCGATTCGCGCCGGTGGAATTGTCGGAAAACATGAAATTATATTTGGACTCTCGAACCAAATTATTCGATTGACACACGAATCGATCAGTCGCACAGCTTTTGGAGAAGGGGCGATATATGCAGCCAATTGGCTAAATAAGCGAAAGAATGGATTGTATTCGATGGAAGATGTTTTGGGATTTTATGATGCAAAGTATTGGTCCAATTCTGCTCTTGCTATATAAAGGTAATGTCAGCGAGTGGCACAAACAGGCCAGCTAAAATGTCTACGATATTTTCAGGATAGGTGAGGTTGTAGTGTAAATACCAAGTAACGGAAAAATCACGCAAGATATGAACGGTCTTTACCTATTAGGTTTACCATTAACTGAAAGCAGATCCACCTGTTCGATGGCGTGGTTGGCGATGTCTCTTCTTGCGTACTTGGCGTAGAACTTGTTGCGTTTTGAGAAGTATTTGGGCCGCTCGATGTGTTATTCGTACTGTTAGAAGGTGTAGCTTCGGAAGTTGATGTTTGGGTTAAGTTAGATGTCTTGCTTGAATTCTGATTCGCAAAAGGAGTCGTAGCAAAACCAGCGATTGTCGTTAATATCGCCACCGGATTAACCCCGCCTTATTGGACAATTACTCTTCTATTCACGCTGTATCATACATTTTCTAACGCCTTTACCTTGATCCAAAGCATGCCATCTTTCGTCCATCCGTCAAGGGCCGCTATCGCTGACCTTCGGTCTCCCTTGACTGCTCTCCTCATCCTGGCACAAAACGGTTACAGGGTAAAGGCTTTAGGCACCCAGTTTCTGGGTCAGACTTTAACTTCACGCTTGGGCTGTAGTCTGAATTCTTGATGTTGGCGATAACATTCCTTGGGCGATAAATAGCGTAAACTTGAATGCAAGCGCCGCGTATTGTAGAGATCGGCATAGTTGACCACAGCCTCGTAAGACTGTTTTTACGTTTCAAATTCGTTCATCGCCAAACAATCATCTTCTAGCAATCGATGATAGGATTCGATGTAAGCATTCATGTTTGGCATTTTTGGCGTATACGTTCATGCGTGATCTCCCACATCTAACATTCTTGTTCAAAGAGGTGGCTGATGAACTGTGGACCATTGTCTGATCGAACGATTGGCATGGATTGCCCTCGTTGAAGAATCTGACGATGCCAAAGGGCTATTCGAAGTGTCTGCGTAGCATGCCGTGCTTCGCAGGTTTGGCCGATGTGATAACCGACAATTTGCCGATCATAGACGTCGAGATACGATAGGATAAAGAAAAACCGATCTTCACCCGAAACATAGTCCTATTTCAAGTCAACTTCCCAAACTTGATTGGGTTGTGTGACAATTCGATTTTCTGCCAGTTTCCTTGGGTGTTTTGTACGCCGCTGACGCTGTGGCCGCAGCACATCAAGTTCCTTACACAAGCGGTACATCTTTTTCTCATTGATTACCAAGCCATGCTCTTGGCGCAGATCATGTGTCAGCTTTCGATAGCCATACGCATAGCCATCACCCGCAAGTGCTTCCATAGCCATTCTTTGATCTGCTCGTCGCTGATCTTGCGAACTTTGTTTGTTAAAGAGTAGCCTGGAATAGGACGCCCACCTGCTTTTGTACGAGGGCGTTTTTCATGCGTAAATTGATCCAAAAGCCAAGCAACGACTTTGCTCACCAAACCAGTCACCAATTAGTGGCGCATACGAACGCGAAACTCATTGTGTTCGAAAACTTAAAGGTCAAAACCATGACGAAACGCCCGAAACCAAAACAAGATGCTAATGGCAAATGCCTGCGGTAATGGTGCAGATGCTAAAGCAGGGTTTAACCGTGCCATACTCAGCTCTGCTTGGGGGCAGGTCGCTGCCTACACACAATACAAGGCACTGCGTGCAGGCAAGTTATTGATCAAAGTGGCACCTCAGTACAGTTCGCAGACATGTGCCGAATGCGGTCATGTCGATGCAGGGAATCGGCTATTACAAGCCGAGTTCCTTTGCTTACGTTGCGGACACGAGGACAACGAGATCGCAATGCGGCACGGGTGATTCAACAACGCGGGATTATTAAGATTCGTGAGTATGCACCGAAAGCAAAGAAACAGGTCAAATTATATAAGTCCAAACTAGGGTCGGAGTGATCCGAAGTCACGCCTGAGGAGAGCCACGTATGGATGGGCTATACTAAACTAGACAGAAAAGATAAGGTCAAGTAGGCTGAAACTATCACATCTAGGGAGCAGAGAGAATGCAAATGACAGCACGACGAGTATTTACTGATGAATTCAAACGGCAGATGGTGCAGTTGTATGGCAGTGGAAAACCACGAAAAGACATCTTGCGTGAATATAGCTTAACTCCCTCGGCATTAGATCGTTGGATCAAACAGCAACAAACATCGGGTTCATTTAAAGAAAAGGATAATCGCACCCCAGAAGATCGTGAATTGATCCAACTTCGAAAAGAAAATAAGCAGTTGTTGATGGAGAACGATATTTTAAAGCAAGCGGCGCTGATACGAGGACGAAAGTAAATGTGATTCGCAATAACCAACACAAATACTCGATATCAGCGTTGTGTCACGTCCTGCAATTACCTCGAAGTACCTATTATTATGAAGCGACAGTAAAACAATGAGAAGACCAACTGAGCACGATCATCCAGGATATCTTTCATGGTAGTCGCCAAAACTATGGGACACGTAAGATAAAGGTGGAGTTAAAAAAACAAGGTTATGTGGTGTCCAGGCGCAGAATCGCTCGGATCATGAGGGAGAATGGCCTAGTATCCGCCTATACAGTTGCTCAATTCAAGCCGCAGAAGACATCCTGCAATGAAGCGAAAATTGCGAATAAATTAGATCGGGAGTTTCAACAAGAAGAACAAGTAACGGTTGTCGTCAGTGATTTGACCTATGTGAGAGTCGATTTTCGATGGCAGTACGTTTGCTTGGTCGTGGATCTTTTTAACCGTGAAATCATCGGCCATAGTGCGGGTCCCAATAAAGATGCCAAACTGGTCTATCAAGCGATTGCCTCTATTCAAACCGATTTACATCAAATTGGCTTGTTACACACCGATCGCGGCAATGAATTGAAGAACAAATTGATTGATGAGGCACTCGATACATTTCAAATTCGTCGATCATTAAGTAAAAAAGGATGTCCGTATGACAATGCAGTGGCAGAAGCCACATTCAAACTATTCAAGACAGAGTTTATAAAAAATCGTCACTTTGACAGTATTGAACAATTATCATGTGAATTATTTGACTACGTCCACTGGTTCAATCACATCAGAATCCACGGAACACTGGGTTATCTGAGTCCGATTGAGTATAAATATAGACACCTTAATAAATCTGTCTAATTAAGTGTTGACAATCCAGACGGAGTTGGACAGGGCAACCTGTACTTCTCATTCTAAAGGACTTTTTGTTATATATGGGTGTCTAAACATCGAATATTAGCAATCTTCCGGATATAGCTTGATGCTATCAGTACACTTGACATTTGGGTAAAAACTTTATGCAACGCTAGTGATTTTTTCTAATTGTTCCACTAAATTTCGTGAAGATTCCTCTTGCTTAGGCACTTCTATTCTTTTACCAAAGATAGACATAATGTTCCTCCCATGATGATAATAGCCTCTCAGCATTCCATTTCTGTTGATTCCTCAAGGATTGTTGACCTTGTTTTTTTTTGCGCTTTTCTCTACTACTGGCGTAGCGATCTGACTTTCACGTGCTTACTAAGTCAATTGCCTCTTTAAAACATCGTCTTGTCGTTTTGAATGGTAGCAACAGCAAAAAAGTTCATCCCGCGATTTATACCACTAACACCTAATTATGGATAGCAAGTGCATAATCCATGTTTATTAAACTGTTGTGATATTCAGTATAAGTTATACTTCTGCGATTAAAATGCATATTTTTGCTTAAATACTTGCTAAAGTTGCACATGAGGTTGTAAAGTGAGTGTGTCTAGTTGAATTTTTCATTTTTTGAGGTGATTATGTGGAGTAACTGCTGATCAGATTCCAGGCACAAAAGAGATGCAAAGTATCCCTAGGATGGGGGCCACAACACTTGCTGAGTTCTTGGCAGAAATCGGTGACCAGCAAAGATATGACCATGGTCAGCAAATCATCCGGCTCGCTAGACTCAATCTTAGGGAGAACAGCAAGAGCAACGCCCCAGTAACGGAATGAGTTATTTGATGAAATGCTTTTAAGGTGCTTAAATAAGAGATCACAGCTTTCGCTGAGGGAATAATTCGTAATTTAATTGTCGGTCTGCCAATTGCAATGGTTTAGCACCAAGTCGGAGGCGGTGTAATTCGTGATGTTTTGGCTCAGCGAAAACCCATTATCCTACGAGCTGATACCTACGCAATTTGGGCTTCATTGGCTGGTGCAATCATTGGTTTGAGATGGATTAATCCAAATAGCGATTGGCAAATATACACGTAGATGTGATTGAAGGAGGTGTTAAGACGAATGTCGTACCAGATCGGTGTCGTATTGAGATCACTTTGAAGAACTTCAACAAATGATAGATAAGGTTCAAGAGCATACGCCAGACTTAAAAACTGAAATGAGTGTGTTCAACGATTTACCTTCTGTACGCACTGACGTGGATGATCCATTCGTTAAAATTGTTCAAGAAGCTGTAAAAGAAGTTGATATAAAGTAGTTCGTGAGAGTACAAGCCTGAAATAATGCGTAAATGACAGCCGTTTTCAGATTGCGGAGGCGTCCATATCTCTGCCAGTGCAAAAACCTCCAACATGTGTACTACCAAATTCATGGTAATCCATACTCTTTATGTAGTGCAATCAAAAGTTTTATTCCTCAAATTGAACAGGAACCCATCCACGAACACTGTTAATAAACCATACATTCGTGGCCCTTTTTATGTCCGCTTGAATTATTACCTCTTCTTCAACGATACCTCGATCAAGAAGTTCGGCACGAAATGTTCCGGCAAGTAATCCACATTCACGAGATGGCGTCACTTGGTGACCATCTATTTCTAAAACAATGTTGCCATTCGTAAACTCAGTAATTTGACCATCTTCATTCCAAAGTAACGTGTCAAAAACGGTCGGATGTTCATCTTGATGTTGTTGATAAACGTCCCGATACGAAGTTTTATGGTAAATGAATTGGTTTTTTTTCGATATTGGTGACTTAGCTAGGGCAACTGTCTGCACATCATGAGAAAGCTCATGTAATGCTGTACTCTCCACCCTGACTTCACCTGTCTGCGACACCAAAAGTCGAACTCGTCGGGTCATTTCTTCAAATCGCTCGGCATGGTCATGTAATTTGTCGGTAATCACCTCAAGGTTAATAGGGATACCAAAAAAAATTGCCGAAGAGGCTAGTCTATTTAAATGTCGTTGCAACAGTATATACTCGCCATGTTCCCATTTTAATGTTTCCAACAAATCAAATGGAACATCTGCGGCCTTTAAAAGCGTAGCCTTGGTAAGGGCCTCTGCATATTCACCATCGGCAGTAGAATCCCACGTAATACCTCCGCCTACACCATATTCTGCGAATCCAGTTTTACGATCGATAAGGACGGAACGAATGGCAACATTAAACATGGCGTCTCCGTTTGGTTCAATGATTCCGATTGTTCCACAGTAAATCTCTCTTGAATTCAATTCAAGTTGGGATATAATGCGCATGGTATTAATTTTAGGCGCACCTGTTATGGATCCGCTTGGAAATAACGCATGCAGCACATCAATAAAAGTTGTGTCTTCACGTATTGCTGCAGTAACCGTGGAGGTCATTTGATGCACTGTAGGATACGATTCGATTTCAAACAATTGGGGAACTTGCACAGAAGTTACACCAGGTATCCTGGATAAGTCATTTCGTAGTAAATCAACAATCATGACATTCTCGGCCCGATTTTTTTCGGACTTTGATAACCATGAAGCCAACTTTTCATCTTCTTCTAGCCATCTTCCCCGATGAACAGTTCCCTTCATGGGGCGCGTTCGAATTGATTTTTTATCCATTGTAAAAAACAACTCTGGAGACATGGACACGATCCGAAAACGTCCAATGTTTAAATAAGCGGAATAGTCAGTCGGTTGGATAGTCCTTAAATGATGATAATATCCTAAATCATCGCCTTCAAAGTACGATCGAAGTCTCATCGTATAATTGACTTGATAAGTATCTCCACGAGAAATAGCCTCTTTGATTTTATGTATGCTATCGACATACTTATCCCAACTCGTATCTGATGCCCACGGCGCGATAGTAAAGTTGTTTTCAAAAATCAAATCAGCCCCATTGTCTGGCTCAGTAAATATTCCGAACCACAACAAGGGCATTTTATGTTTAGGAAGCACCATGTAGGCAGGGTCAAAAGCAGGTGCTGCCTCATACGATAAATACCCTGCTGCAAAGTACCCTTGGTTAACCAACCTCTGAATTTCTCGAAGTGCCGGATAAACTTCCTCAACAGAACGCACCGAAATGACATCCACTGGATTACGGAATGTTCGTCGTTGAGAATGTCCATGCTTATCTTTGAAATCAAAAATAAGCAGTGAAGATGCGGGTTCTCTATTCATGTATGTCTAATCCACCTCAGCACGAATGTCTTCCTGTTCCGATAAGCTGTTTGTATCTCGTCCCACAGCATCTCTAGGTATGCTTTTGGGTAATCCAACTAGGATCAAGGATTGTCCTCCTTCTGAAAAGATAAATTGAAAAACAACAAAAGCCGAAACGCTAATGGTAAAAGTTTCGGCTAATCGCGTGATATTGGCAGAAAGTATAGGCAATCATCACCGTTAAACCTCTCCGCGAAACGGAGCACTTGAAAGTTGTTATCCTATTGCCTAGCGAGTTATGCGCACAAGTTGCTCAATGAGCTTTGCTTGTTCACGCGGGTCTGTAGCATGCATGATTGCCGATACGACAGCAACGCCACATGCACCTGCTCTTACCATAGCAGATGTATTGTCTTTTGTCATACCACCAATAGTAATCCATGGAATAGAAACAGATCTTGCTATTTTATGCAACTCTTCAAGACTGCACAAGTCTGCATCAGGTTTGGTAGGCGTTTCAACCATCGACCCTATCCCCAAGTAATCTGCACCAGCTTGCTGTGCTGCCAAGGCCTCGTCGACACAACAAGCTGAAACCCCAATGATACGTTCAGGGCCCAAAAGCGTACGAGCATCCTGACAACGTATATCTGATTGCCCCACGTGTACACCATCAGCGTCAGTAAGCAAAGTAATGTCCACACGATCGTTGACGAAATAGTACGCATGATATTCCCGTGTGAGGCTACGAATCTTTCGACCAAGTTCGACAAGTGCTCGCCCATCCTCATGTTTTCTTCGTAATTGAATCGAAGTTGCTCCACCTACGAGAGCTTGTCGCAACACATGTAATAGTTCGTCATGGTCAGGGCGATCATCGGTAACGACGTACATCGTCAACGCTTCGCGCAGCTTCTCCCTATTCTGGTACATCACAACTTCATGTCCAATACAGAGATTATCGCTTGATGATCCACTTGACGATCACTTAGATGATAAAGCGCATCAAGCCATGCCGCTTGAAACGTTCCCGGTCCCTTCGCTACAGTGGCAGCTTGCTCTGCAGCTACATTTACGCAGGTGATCGCTGCAATAACCGCTTTTGCACACTTTTCAAAATTTTGCAAGTCATCAACAACCGCCAAAAAAGCACCAATAATCCCTGTCAAAGAACACCCTGATCCTGTTACCGTTGCAAGTAATGGATGTCCATTTTGCAGTTTCCAGATCGTTTCTCCATCAGTAACAAAGTCTGTTTCCCCCGTGGCAACAACAACCACATGATGATCCATGGCATATTGCTTCATAGCATACGGCAACCCTTCTTCAGCACCTTGTGAATCTACACCACTGACCCTGCCACCGCTATCAACCATCACACCAATTTCTCCTGCATTGCCTCGTAAAACGGTCAATTGTAACTGCGAAGTTATAGCGTTGGCAGTCTGTGTCCGATACTTTGTAGCTCCTACACCGACCGGATCAAAAACGATAGGTACGCCAGCTTGTTGTGCACTTTGCCCAGCTACTTGCATGGCAGACACAAGACTTGGATTGAGTGTTCCCATATTAAGCGCCAACGCACCAGCCATAGCCGCCATATCACCGACTTCTTCATTCGCATAGGCCATGACAGGCGAAGCACCAAGTGCAAGCAGAGCATTTGCAACAATGTTATTCACGACCAAATTGGTCATATTGTGGACAAGTGGACGAGAATCACGAACTCGATGTAGCCATTCACTGATGATCATATTTGTTCCTCCCATGGAATCCATTGATTGTCTTCATAGAGATACGCATCACGTTCTCCTACTGCAAGTTCAAAATGAATTTTTGCACTGTGATCCGTTGGGCCGTGACCTGCACCCACATCAAAATTGCTTGCGCCAAGGATTGCCTCATAGACAAAAGCTTTCGCTATCGCAATAGCCTGAAGCGGTTGTGCTCCGCGGGCAAGCATGGCTGTAATCGCAGCGGAAAAGGTACATCCTGTGCCATGGCTCTTTTTTGTCTCTACACGCGCAGTCGCCAACGTGACAAAGCCAGCGTCCTTACGATAAATAAGATCAATTGCAAAACCGTCTATCGCATTCATCATGTGTCCACCCTTGATCACGACAATTTGTGGACCCATCGTGGCAATATCAACAGCCGCACGACGGCAATCATCAAGCGTAGCTACCGCATACCCACACAACACTTCAGCTTCTGGAATGTTTGGCGTCACGATCATAGCCAAAGGCAACAGATTCGTAACGAGAGCATCGACTGCATCCATTGTAAGTAAAGGTGCCCCGCCTTTAGCGACCATAACAGGATCAACAACCAGCAAAGAAGATTCTATCTGCGAAAGAAAATTTGCTACTTCACTAATGATAGGCACAGAGGATAACATGCCTGTTTTTATCGCATCAGCACCTATATCTTGCAACACGGATTGCATTTGTTGTCGTACAAAAGACGGTTCAAGTTCAGCTATAGCTTGAACTCCCAAAGTGTTTTGCGCTGTGACAGCCGTAATAACCGATGACCCATACACCTGAAATTGATGCATGGTTTTTAAATCTGCCTGGATCCCTGCACCGCCGCCTGAGTCTGACCCAGCAATGGTAAGCGCCCGTACCACATGCTGGTTTTGTTTATACATCGGTGTCATCCGCCTTTACAGGCCAATCCTCTAACCGATAAGCCATATCGAAAAACTTATATTCCATCTGGCAACTGATCAAAAATACATTCTCCATGCGACGAAGATCCTGCAAACTAGCTCCCTGAGCCAACTCATCAAGCGCATTGATCAGTTCTAGCAAGCCAGAGGCCATATCATTATTTGCATAAAAAGTGATCCAGTCATAAAATAAATGACTTGGTATCTTCTCTACCTCTATTTGCAGGGACTTAGCAATGTCCACATAGATCCAATGGCATGGCAAAATCACAGCGATGATTTCACCTAATTGTCCCATATTGGCTGTAGAAAGCATGTGGCTTGCATAATGTTGAGCCGTTGGAGCCATCTTTCGCTCATCGTACAACGTGGCATAATCGACACCAGCTACTTTGCACATCGTAAGGTGTGCGGTAAGTTCGCTATGTAAAACAAGTTCAATGCGTCGATGAAATAATTGCATGAAATGACGATTCGGTGATTTGGCGATGGCCATACCGTAGACCCTTGCGTACGTTTCTAAATATTGAATGTCTTGGCTGACATAATGGATAAGAGCGTCTGGTGCAATTGTCTGCTTCGCTATGCCTTGTACGAATGGGTGAGCAAGAGTGGCCCGAAAAATAGGATCAGCCCTCCGACGCAATTGCGAGGAAAAACTCATGAAATAGCCTCCTTGTACGAAGGCCGCTAGGGGAGAAATGCACATGACGTTGTTTGAACAAACGTCGTCTACCTGGCCACTTTCCTACGCTGGTATTACCCAGATCAGGTGCTAAGGGTTCTAGGACAATGTCCTATGTCTCAGCAAATTGCTCCCCTAGTGGCACTTATCTTCAGTGAATTAGTTTACTATAGCACGTGTGTTTTGTGTCAGCAACCTTTTATGCCAACGTATGTTGTTCGTCAGTGAAAATGTAAATAGTTGTAATATCAATACTTCAAAAAACGTTTTTCCTCCGTTACCCACCTAGTGATACGATAAAAGTGTCTGCGATAATCCTGTGGCTTCGATAACACTCGACACCGACTTCTGACCACCTTCAAGTGAAAATAAAATGAGCAGTCGGTTTTCAACAGCCATTAAACGACAAAACCCAGCATACCGCACTTTAAAGATGAAAACCCAGTGCATTGACATTCGATATGTCGTCGTCTATATTTTTACATAGATTATTCTATTGATCAATTGAATAATGGAGGTAAGGCAATGAATGCCGATCGGGCCTTCAAGGATGCGATTTATGAACAGATCGCGCGTATTAGTCGGGCCGTGATGCACCCGCGACGCTTGGAACTCTTAGATCTCTTGTGTCAAGGACCAATGACCGTAGAACTGTTGGCTCGTAAAAGTGCAATGTCGATTGGAAATGCATCACAGCACTTACAACATTTACGCGAAGCTCGTTTGGTCAAAGTCAGTCCCCAAGGAACCGCACGGATCTACCAACTCGCGGACGATGCTACGTGTGATTTATTTCTTACCTTGCGAAGTTTGGCTGAGCGCTATTATGCAGAAATGCGAGAGGTAACTGATTCATTTCTTAGAGATAAAAATGAACTAGAAGCTATTGAAGCAACAACACTTGCAGACCGTTTTGAACGCGAGTCGCCGGTCTTGCTTGACGTTCGACCATCCGAAGAGTATGACGCAGGTCATTGGCCAGGTGCACTTTCTCTTCCCGTTGAGGAGTTGGCAGGACGTTTAGCCGAACTACCGCAGGATCGCACTATTGTTGCGTATTGTCGCGGCCCATATTGTGTCTTGGCTCTTCATGCTGTCGAAGTTTTGCGTCAACACGGGTTTCAAGCGGTTCGTATGGCAGAAGGTGTGAGTGATTGGAAAGCTCAAGGTTTGCCCATCGAAAAGGGCAGTAACGCTTCGTGAGTTACTCCCTAGAAGAACCTGTAAGTTTGGTGTAGGTACACGTCAGAAGATAAATCAGAGAGGAATGATGATAGTGCAAATCCTATTTATCGTTAACGATCCGCCGTATGGTACAGAACGGGCTTATAATGCCCTTCGACACGCGAATGCTGTGGCTAAACAACCGGATGTAGTTGTGAAAATCTTCTTTATGGCAGATGCCGTCCAATGTGCACGACAAGGTCAGACTGTTCCCAACGGATACTACAATTTGGAGCGTATGATACTAGTGGCCATACGACGCGGTACAGAGTGTGGGGCTTGCGGTTCGTGCATGGATGCTCGCGCATTGTCCGATGATGCTCTAATTGCAGGCGTTCACCGTAGTTCCATGGAAGAACTGAGCGAGTGGACATTATGGGCAGACAAGGTTGTGGTTTATTAAACCGACAAATATTTCTAACGCGAGGAAAAATGATATGAAAGAAATTATGATTATTGGCGGTTCCTTTGGCGGCTTAACAACCGCCTTTGAACTACGCCACCATCTTAGGGGCAAAGTGAAAATCACGGTGATCGCAGAAACAAACTATTTTGCTTTTGCACCCTCACTGCCCTGGCTTGCTTTAGGGTTAAGAGAACCAAAGGATATCACAGTGAGCTTGAATACGGTATTATCTCGCAAAGGAATTCGATTCGTGCAGGCAACTGTCCAAAAAATCGATCCTGAAAGACAACAAGTTGAACTGGTAAACGATTCTATCCATTATGATTACCTCGTGATTGCTACAGGATCTCATTTGGATTTTGAGGCCATTCCCGGTCTGGGACCCGAAAAAGGTTATACACAGTCGATCATGACGCTCGAACATGCGATAAAAACAAATGAGGCATGGCAACGGTATCTGGAAACAGGAGGTCCGATTGTTGTTGGCTCGACGCAAGGCGTGAGTTGTTTTGGACCAGCTTATGAATTCATTTTTGCTGTGGAACATATCTTGTGGAAACTTGGCTTAAGAGAAAAAGCATCTTTAACTTTCGTGACTTCCGAGCCTTATATCAGTCATTTTGGTCTGGGTGGCTTCCGTCAGGCTAGTCGGGTACTTGAAGATGAATTTGCAGAAAAAGATATCAAAGTATTGACAAATACAGCAGTCAAAGAATTCGGTCCGAATCGGGTTATTCTCAAAGACGGCACAGAGTTACCCTTTGCCTTTTCGATGTTTGTTCCACCGTTTAGAGGTGTAGACGCCGTGGTCAATTCGGGATTAGGGAATCCAAAAGGATTTATCATCGTGGACGATTTCTATCGTCATACATCCCATACCAACATTTACGTCACGGGAGTGGCCGTGGCCATCATGCCTAAAGAAGCTACACCGATACCAACGGGTGTTCCCAAGACAGGGTTTATGACGGAACACATGTCTAAGGTCGTGGCTCAGAACATCGCAGCAGAAATTCTCGGTAAGGATCTGCGCGCATTACCAGTAAGTAAACTGGAAATTACATGTATCGCCGATCTTGGTAAAAAGGCAGCCTACATGACAGCAAAACCAGCACTACCACCAAGGCAAAAGACTTACGTGAAAAAAGGTCGCTTTGCTCGTGTCATGAAAGTAGCCTTTGAACGCTATTTCCTCTTCAAATTGAAAAGGGGAGCAATATAGTGATCACTAATGATGCTCTATAGCATATCGACAACCGAAAACAAGGGGGATGCAACTTTGCAACGAATCTACCTTGATTACAATGCCAGTACACCTATTGCATCTGAAGTGGCACAAGTGATGACACCTTTTTTATCGGATTATTACGGTAATCCATCAACCACGCACTGGGCTGGAAAGACGGCTAGTCAAGCATATACCTTGGCGAAAAAGCAAGTGGCTGATTTGCTCGGCTGCGATCCAGAAGAAGTTATTTTTACAAGTGGTGGCAGTGAAGCCAACAATCATGCCTTGAAAGGGGTCTTTTGGGCTCTCAAAGAAAAAGGCAACCACATCATTACCACGCAAGTCGAACATCCAGCCATCATCAACCCGTGTAAGTTTTTAGAGAAACTCGGAGCAAAAGTAACGTACGTGGGTGTCGATCGTTTCGGTCAAGTATCCCCATCCGATATTGAAGAGGCCCTTACTCTGGAGACGATTTTGATATCGGTGATGCATGCCAATAATGAAGTCGGCACCATTCAGCCGATCACTGACATCGCCAAAATCGCGAAGAAATACAATGTTCTAGTCCATACCGATGCAGCCCAGACGGTAGGAAAAATTCCGACGAAAGTAGACGATCTGGGTGTTGATTTGTTATCGTTAGCCGGCCACAAATTGTATGCACCAAAAGGTATTGGCGCCCTTTATATACGAAAAGGTACTCCGATTGAACCGCTTGTACATGGAGCTGGACACGAGGGTGGTAGACGAGCCGGTACGGAAAATATATTGCTAAGCATTGGACTTGGCAAGGCTGGCGAACTAGCTGCAAAGAGCATCGGGGATACGAAGACAGAAAAATTGCGTGACTATTTTTGGGACAAATTAAAGATGTGTTTCGCAGAGCGCATTGTACTAAATGGACATCCGCAAGAACGCCTGCCAAATACATTGAGTGTAAGTTTTATTGGAAAAGTTGGCCAGGATATATTGGAAAGTATACCTGAACTCGCCGCTTCAACAGGTTCCGCATGTCACTCGGGCATCGTCCATCTTTCCCCTGTCTTAAAGGCAATGAACGTTGAGGAGCATGTCGGAAAAGGAACGATCCGGTTCAGTTTGGGCAGATATACCATAAAAGAAGAGATTGATGATGCCATTTTGTTGCTACAGGAAAGAATTTGATGGCGGTACACGGTGTTTGTCAAGATAGTTGTCGTGAATTAATAATAAAAAAGATAACTATGAAAGCGTTTTTTGCTCAGCTTGAATAAGCGTCGCTTTTTCCGGATTAAGCCAAACTTCTTCTTCTAGACTCCAAT
>JAKACV010000045.1 GCA_021821085.1 Bacillota bacterium
TCACAAGTGCCTTTTTCAACTCTGCGCGACTCAATGAAATAATCCCCTTGTCCATAGTGACATTTTCACTGATGACTTACATAGTGACAATATCACTGACGAACAACACTCCCTGGACAAAAAGCTTGACCGCACATCGATCCTTTGTTAGGATTCTAATGACATACATGGTTCCTTTAAGCGAGTCCTGTGAGACTCGCAAGGAGTTCGGCAGATTGGTTCACCCTATAATCATCGTGGCAGTTGTGGGTTACGATAGCGACTGTCATCATTGTAGGTTAAGCCACCCTAGGCGCACTCCTCGGGTGGCTTTTTTATGTGAATGTCGATGAAAGGAGCCGCTTATGGCAGAAATTCAATTGCTCAATGCTGACTCTATGCGCCGTGCACTGTCGCGGATCGCACACGAGATCGTCGAACGTTCCGGTAGTGCAGAAGATTTAGCCTTTGTAGGCATCAAGAGGCGTGGGTGGTTTATTGCACAGCGATTAACCAGTTGGATGATCCAAATCGAAGGTTGGAATATCCCACATTATGCGCTTGACGTATCTCATTTTAGAGATGATCGAGGTCATATTGTGCGAGATAAAAATGGAGGAGAAGAGGAATCTTCGTGTGCACCTGAATTTCGCATTGTGTTTGAGGCAAATGCAGGTATTCCAGAGTGGCTTACTGCGTGCGCGGTAAAAGGGAAACGGGTCATTCTAGTCGATGATGTGTTGTTCACAGGTCGGACAGTTCGAGCTGCGCTCGATGCATTAAGCCGATACTCGCGACCGGCTGTGATTCAATTGGCGGTGCTTGTCGATCGTGGGCATCGTGAATTGCCAATTCGGCCTGACTATGTCGGCAAGAATGTTCCAACGGCACGGGAAGAGCGAGTTTCCGTAAAAGTTACGGAAGTAGATGGAGAAGATTCTGTATGGTTGCACAAGCTACCTTAGAGTGAGAGGAAGCGGGACAGTTGAAACATCTCATCAGTGCAAAGCAATTGCAAAAGGCAGAAATTCTACATTATATCGATGAAGCACGCGAGATGGAGGGGGCTTTGCAGCGACGAGAAGGTCGTGGTCTGGAACGAAAAATCATGGCCGCCTTGTTTTTTGAACCCTCTACGCGTACTCGCTTATCGTTTGAAACAGCGATGCTGCGTCTCGGTGGACAGGTTATCAGTACGGAAAGTGCACGGGAATTTTCCTCGGCGGTCAAAGGGGAAACTCTAGAGGATACAATTCGCGTGGTTGCAGGTTATGTGGACGTTATTGTACTACGCCATCACGAAATCGGTGCGGCAGCTAGGGCGGCGAGCGTGAGTACCGTTCCCGTTTTGTCTGCAGGGGATGGGGCGGGTGAACATCCGACGCAAGCGTTGCTCGATCTCTATACAATTGCAAGAGAAGTGGGTAGGCTCGACGATTTGACCGTAGCGTTAGTAGGCGACTTGCTCTATGGACGAACGGTTCACTCTCTTGTCTATTTGCTAAGTCAGTTCCCTGGAATCAGGTTGCTTTGTACTGCACCATCTAGTACACCGCTGCCTGAGGACGTGCGCGAGTTTGCCTTAGCGCATGGGGTGTCCGTGGAATTTGAAGGCAATCTTCAACATGCAGCCGCTCAGGCTGATGTCATTTACCAAACGCGTATTCAAAAAGAACGCTTTGCGTCACTCGCTGACTACGAGGCAGTCAAGGGGCATTACGTGATTGATGAGGAAGTTTTAAAGCGCATGCAGAAGCGAGCCATTATCATGCACCCACTTCCGCGTGCAGGCGAAATTGTGCCGGCAATAGATAGTGATCCGCGCGCGGCCTACTTTCGTCAATCACATTATGGCGTTCCGATGCGGATGGCCATCGTAAGGGATTGTCTTATAGGGGAATGATTGCAGAAATGAGGAGAGCATGTGGGCAGATTATATAGAGGCGCTACCGTAGTGGATCCGGTGACGGGTGAACATATGATTCAGGATATTCTTGTCGAAGGACAAGTGATCGCTGATCTTGGCGTTCACTTGCCCACTTCAACACATGAGGTCATCGAGGTGAGCGGGTTGCATGTGTTGCCGGGCTTAATTGACCCGCATGTGCATCTGCGAGAGCCTGGGCAAACGCATAAAGAGACGATTGAGACAGGAACCATGGCGGCCGCGGCTGGAGGCTTTACGCAGATTTGCTGCATGCCAAACACCTCCCCGATCGTCGATACAACTGAGTTGGTTTTATCTATTCGTTCGCAGGCAGATCATTTTGGCTATGCCACAGTTCATCCGATTGCTGCAATAACAAAAGGTGCAAAGGGTGAAGAATTGACCGATTTTGCGGCCTTACATCAGGCCGGCGCTGTTGGGTTCTCTGATGATGGACGGGGAGTCCAATCTGCACAAATGATGCGGCAAGCGTTAATTCGCGCAAAACAATTGGGTGTTCCCATTATTGTTCATGCAGAAGATGAGACGTTGTCTGGAGCAGGTTGCATGAATGCGGGAGCAGTGGCTGAACGTCTTGGCGTGGATGGGATTGTCAGTAGCGCAGAGACAGTGATGATCGCGCGTGATGTGATTCTCGCACAGGAGACGGGTGCACATGTGCATATGTGCCACGTAAGTCCGAAAGCTGCGGTGGAGGTTATTCGCACAGCAAAAGCGAACGGTGTGCAAGTGACCGCTGAAGTGACACCACACCATCTTTTACTGACGGATGAAATAGTCGAACGACTGTTGGCTCAGGCGAAGGTGAATCCTCCTTTGCGCAGTGAATCGGATCGGCAGGCGTGCATTCGCGGCTTATTCGATGGAACACTTGATATGATTGCAACAGATCACGCGCCGCATACAGAAGAGGAAAAGGGACGTGGTTTAATCCGTGGCCCATTTGGGTTTGTGGGACTTGAACTAAGTTTTCCACTTATGTATACCGCGTTTGTGAAAAGTGGCATTATACCTCTTGCAAAGCTGGTCTATCACATGTCGACAGCTCCGGCTGCGCATTTTCATCTGCAAGGTGGACGTATTGCTGTTGGAGAACTTGCAGATTTCACGGTTGTTGATCTCTCGCAGCAACGACGTGTAAATCCAGCTACTTTCCGTTCGAAAGGCCGCAACACTCCGTTTGTGGATTCGGTCTTATATGGATGGCCCGTTTTGACAATTCATCAAGGACGAACTGTTTTTATAAATGAAGTTACAGTTGATTAGTGGAGGTGAACGCGTATGCGGGCAAGGTTATTACTCGAAGATGGAACATTATTTGAGGGAGTGCATTTTGGGGCAAATGGAGAATCGTTTGGTGAAGTTGTATTCAATACAGGGATGACAGGATATCAAGAGGTTCTTACAGACCCTTCATATTATGGTCAAATTGTCACAATGACGTATCCGCTCATTGGAAATTATGGGTGTTCAGTGGATGATTTAGAGTCGACCCATGCGCATGTGAGCGGGTTTGTGGTTCGGGAATATGAGATTATTCCAAGTCATTTTAAAAGTGAATTTACACTTGATGATTTCCTGAAACGTGAAGGGATTGTCGCAATCGCAGGGATTGATACGCGCAAGCTCACGCGGACGATTCGCGTTCATGGGACGATGCGTGCGGTGATCACCAGTCTTGACACGCCCCTTGATGAATTGCAAAGAAGTCTTAAAACCTTTGTGCTACCACGAGATCAAATTGCAAAAGTGACGACGAAAATGCCCTATCGAATTCCTGGTGAAGGACATCGTGTGGTGTTGCTTGATTTTGGCACGAAGATGGGGGTATTGCGCTCTTTGCGAGCACGTGGATGCGATGTCGTTGTATTGCCAGCCTATAGTTCGCTCAGTGATATTATGGCGTGGGGACCACATGGTGTAATGATGTCAAATGGACCTGGCGATCCGGCTGATCTCCCGGAGATTGTAAACACATTACAAGAATTAATTGGACGTGTTCCGATTTTTGGAATTTGCATGGGGCATCAATTGCTCTGTTTAGCACGTGGCGCGAAAACAGATAAGCTTCGTTTTGGTCATCGCGGGGCAAATCATCCCGTCAAGGATCTGCGCAGTGGTCGAGTGTATATGAGTTCACAAAATCATGGGTATGTTGTCAGCGAATCATCACTGAAAGAGACAGGCCTTGAACTGACGCATATTAATCAAAATGATGGAACGGTTGAAGGAGTGCGCCTGCCTGAAGCGGCGGCATTCTCCGTGCAGTATCATCCTGAAGCGCGTCCAGGTCCAGATGACAGTGATGGGTTGTTTGATGAATTCGTGGAATTAATGGAGCAATTTGCCGTAGGAGGCGATGCATATGTCAAAACGAACGGATATTAAGTCGATTCTTGTGATTGGGTCTGGTCCTATCGTCATAGGTCAGGCGGCTGAGTTTGACTATGCAGGGACGCAAGCGTGTCACGCCTTGCGTGAGGAAGGCGTACGTGTCGTACTCGTAAATTCCAATCCAGCAACAATTATGACTGATCCGGAGACGGCAGATCGCGTGTATGTCGAGCCATTGACAAGGGAGTTTTTAGCCCAAATTATTCGACAAGAGCGCCCAGATGGATTGCTCGCGACTTTAGGTGGTCAAACGGCGTTAAACTTGGCGGTAGAACTATCCGAGGATGGTGTTCTTGACAGAGAAGGCGTACAACTGCTGGGAACATCGCTCACCTCCATTAAGATGGCTGAAGATCGCGAGCAATTTCGCGCCTTGATGCATCGCCTAGGTGAACCGATTCCAGAAAGTAAGATTGTTACCTCTTACGCAGAAGCGGACGCATTTATTGAAGAAATTGGATTACCTGTCATCATTCGACCGGCTTATACACTTGGCGGAACAGGTGGTGGCATCGCAACGACAAGAGGAGAGTTTACATCGATTGCCTCGCTTGGTCTCGCTCTTTCACCAATCGGTCAAATTCTCATCGAACGAAGTATTGCAGGTTTCAAGGAAATTGAATACGAAGTGATGCGCGATGGGGCAGATAACTGCATTGTCATTTGCAACATGGAAAATGTAGATCCAGTTGGGGTACACACGGGTGACAGTATTGTGGTGGCGCCAAGTCAGACTTTGTCAGATCAAGAGTATCAAATGCTTAGGTCCGCTAGTTTGCGAATCATACGTTCACTGGGTATCGAAGGCGGTTGTAATGTACAACTGGCACTCGATCCAAATAGTAAGCAGTACTATGTTATCGAGGTCAACCCACGAGTTAGTCGCTCGAGTGCGCTTGCTTCAAAAGCTACAGGATATCCCATTGCAAAAGTAGCTGCAAAAGTGGCTTTGGGGTATACGCTCGACGAAATTTTAAATCCGATCACAGAACAGACTTATGCGTGTTTTGAGCCAGCTCTTGATTATGTAGTCACAAAAATCCCGCGATGGCCATTTGATAAATTTGCTAGTGCGGAGCGCAACCTGGGAACGCAGATGAAGGCAACCGGGGAAGTGATGGCGCTTGGGCGGACCTTTGAAGAATCAATAATGAAGGCCGTTCGATCGCTTGAGATCGGGCTGTTTTCACTTGAATTACCAGCACTTCATATGGCGACTGATGAAGAATTGTGGCGTCGAGTAGAGCATCCAGATGATGAACGGCTGTTTGTGTTATACGAATTGCTGTCAAGACATGCGTCGATTGAAGAGCTATACGAAGTGACAAAGGTAGATCCGTTTTTTCTTCGGAAATTAGATAAAATACGGAATCTGGCAAATCGATTGCGCGAAGATGGATTGACTGATGAATTGCTGTATGAAGCAAAACGCAGTGGGTTTGTGGATGAGTATATTGCGCGACTTACACAGGTATCCCCGACGGAAATTGAGTCTCGACGCAAACAACAACACTTGGTCCCTGTCTATAAGATGGTGGACACTTGTGCTGCAGAATTTGAAGCGCGCACACCGTATTACTATTCTACTTATGAGTTAGAAGATGAGGTGATCTCATCTGATGGGCGCAAAGTGGTCGTTCTTGGTTCCGGTCCGATTCGTATCGGACAGGGGATCGAGTTTGACTATTGCTCCGTTCATGCGGCTCTTGCGCTACGCAATGAGGGATATGAATCGATTGTAATTAATAACAATCCAGAAACCGTTTCTACTGATTTTAATATGTCGAGTCGACTGTATTTTGAGCCGCTGTACATTGAGGACGTTATGCATGTGATTGAACGTGAGCGTCCGATAGGAGTCATCGTTCAATTTGGCGGTCAGACAGCCATCCATTTAGCCCAACCGCTTGCACAGCGCGGTGTGAAAATATTTGGTACGCAAGTTGAAGATATTGATCGAGCGGAAAACAGAGAGAAGTTTGATGACTTGCTCTCGAAATTGGATATTTTACGGCCAGCTGGGCGGGCAGTCACAAAATTAAGTGAAGCGATTGAAGCTGCAAAAGTGCTGGAATACCCTGTTCTGGTGCGCCCCTCCTATGTGCTTGGCGGACGCGCTATGCAGATTGTGTATACAGAAGCGGAACTCTCACAATACATGCAAGAAGCGGCGCAAGTTTCTCCGGAGTATCCCGTTTTGATTGATCGTTATTTACTTGGGGTGGAAGTGGAAGTTGATGCGATTTCCGACGGAGATACGGTGATTATTCCGGGAATCATGGAGCACATCGAGCGTGCAGGTGTACATTCGGGTGATTCGATCGCAGTGTATCCGGCCCAATCGCTCACACAACAATGGCGTGACAAGATTGTCTCTGATACGGTGCGAATTGCACGTGAACTGCGTGTCGTAGGGCTTTTGAATATTCAATTTGTCATTCACGATCACCAAGTGTACGTGCTTGAGGTCAACCCGCGGTCGTCACGCACGGTGCCATTTTTAAGTAAGGTAACTGGCATTCCGATGGTCGATCTCGCTATGCGGGCGGTACTTGGTGAAAAACTGTCGAATCATGGATGGAAGACAGGATTAGCGCCAGAAATGGATAATGTGTCTGTTAAAGTACCTGTCTTTTCTTTCGCAAAACTGCGAGAAGTCGATGTGACGCTTGGTCCAGAGATGAAATCAACTGGTGAAGTCATGGGAACGGATGCGACACTTGGCAAGGCATTGTACAAAGGGATGTTAGCAGCAGGCTTTCGTTTTCCTGCGCATGGATCGATCATTGCAACAGTTGCAGATAAAGATAAGGAAGAGGCACTGCCTATTTTACGCGGATTAGCACTACTTGGTTTTCATCTGTATGCAACAGAAGGCACGGCTCATTTCCTTTCTCGATATGGGATTTATTCTACTCTTGTCAATAAAATTTCAAGTGAGGGTTCGTCAGAAAACCCATCATTGCTCGAGATGATTCGCAAGGGTCAGGCAATGATGGTCATCAATACACTGACGCGCGGACGAACGCCTGAACGCGATGGCTTTCGGATTAGACGTGAAGCAGTGGAACATGCTATTCCTTGCTTAACTTCGCTTGACACGGCAAAAGCCGTCTATGATGTGTTGAGTTCCTTGCACTTTTCTACCCGGCCGCTGCAAGGAGCGCCCGAGAGGGGGAACGAAGTTGGCACTCGTTACAATTAGTTCGCACACAAGGATTAATGCTGATTTATATGAATTGACGTTTACGGCACCTATGGATTTGCAAACGACACGCTATGAGCCAGGACAATTTTTGCACATTCGCGTAACAGATTCATTTGACTTTTTATTGCGTCGACCACTGTCTTTGTGTAAAGTCGACTTGCTTCATAATCGTCTAACGGTTGTCTACCGTGTTCAAGGAGCTGGGACGAAAAGGCTGTCTACGAAGCAGGTGGGTGACGCGCTTGATGTCTTAGGCCCGCTTGGCCGTGGTTATCAGATACACAAAGAGGATCATGCATCGCTTTTAATCGGTGGAGGCGTTGGGGTGCCTCCACTCGTGGAATTAGCACGTCAGTTGCATGAGCTTGGTCAGATGGTTCATGCAGTCGTTGGCTTTCAGTCTAGTCAGCAGGCGATTCTCCTGTCTGATCTTGCACAATATGGATCTGTAACTGTACTTACGGACGATGGAAGTATAGGGAAAAAAGGGATTGTGACAGATGTGTTGAGGACTGAGTTTTGCAATGGTTTCGATCGTTACTATGCGTGTGGTCCAACCCCGATGTTAAAGGCGGTGCAACAGGTGCTGCGCACTGCTGATTTACCAGGGTATCTCTCGCTTGAGGAGCGAATGGGCTGCGGTATTGGCATCTGTGTCGGATGTGTACATCCGATTATGCGAGATGGGCATGTTGCAAACATGAAGACGTGTAAAGAGGGACCTGTATTTGCCGCAGAGGAGGTTGTTTTTTCGTGAAATCCTATGAGGCAATTCATCAAGTAGATCTGACTGTACCATTTTTATCATTGTCATTGAAGAATCCAGTAATGCCTGCATCGGGTTGTTTCGCATTTGGGCGCGAAATATCGGCCTTTTACGATTTGAATCGACTCGGTGCAATCGTGGTCAAGGCAACTACGCTTGATGAACGGCAGGGCAATGCAAGTCCGCGACTCGCCGAAACTCCTGCCGGAATGTTGAATTCGATTGGGCTACAAAATCCAGGGGTGGAGTGTGTAATTCGCGAGGATCTTCCCTATCTTGCAATATATGAGCAACTCCCTGTCATTGTAAATGTTGCGGGAACAGCCATTGAGGATTATGTAGAGGTTGTGAAACGATTATCACAGGTGCAATCGATTGCTGCGCTTGAATTGAATATTTCTTGCCCTAACGTCAAGTGTGGCGGTATTCAGTTTGGAACTGATCCAGAAATGGCCGCGGAGATGGTGCGAGCCATCAAGGCAGTAGCTAATATACCTGTTATTGTAAAATTATCACCAAATGTAACGAATATTGTAGAGATGGCACTCGCATGTGAAACGGCAGGAGCCGACGCGTTGTCGTTAATTAATACATTGATTGGCATGCAGATCGATGTGGAACGCAAGCGTCCACTCTTAGCGAATGGAGTCGGTGGCTTGTCTGGCCCTGCAGTGAAGCCTGTGGCTGTACGTATGGTCTATGAAGTGTCTTCTGCTGTGCATATTCCTATAATCGGAATAGGTGGAGTTATGACTGGCGTCGATGTGGTGGAATTTCTGATGGCTGGGGCGAGCGCGGTACAAGTGGGAACAGCCAATTTTGTTGACCCCTATGCATGTGTGCGCATCATTGAGGAACTTGGCGTGTGGTGTGACGAGCATGGTGTTCAATCTGTTACAGAGTTGATTGGGGCGGCAAAACCTAAGATTGGGGTGTGAAGTGATGATGGATGAACACACACAAGCAGTTCCACCTGTATTTGTGGCATTAGATTATTCTACGGCCGATGAAGCGCGAAGGATTGTAGAGAAGTTAGGGAATAACGGCATTCATTATAAAGTCGGCCTGCAATTGTATGTGGCAGCTGGTCGTTCGTTTGTGGAAGAATTAGTGGACATGGGGAAACAGATCTTTTTGGATCTTAAGTTTCATGATATTCCCAATACAGTGTATGGAGCTGTGGCGGAAGTCGCAAAAATGGGCGTTCAGCTTCTTACGGTACATGCGAATGGCGGCAAGGGAATGCTGCAGGCGGCAGTAGATGCCGCTCACACTTATAGTGGCTCAAGTACAGAGACACGTGTTCTGGCGGTCACACTTTTGACCAGTTTGAACCAATATGATCTAGAAAGTATAGGGTGCAGCGCGAACTCTGTTTCTGATCACGTTGTTCGACTGGCGAAGCTTGCGGATACGAGTGGAGTGTATGGCGTCGTGTGCAGTGCACACGAGCTTGCAGCAGTAAGAAAAGTGACAACACTAAAGACGCTAGTTCCGGGTATTCGTCCTAAGGAAGCTTGTCATGCGGATCAAGCTCGCGTGGCAACGCCCAGTCAGGCCTTTCAACTCGGCGCTAATTACCTGGTCGTTGGTCGTCCAATCACACAAGATCCAGATCCTGTACGCGCTTTACTCGCAATTCAGACAGAGCTAAGTAGGACTGGAACAGGGGAGATAGGCTAATGACAGATCGCGAATCAATTTCCTATACATTGTTACGCATCGGTGCGGTTAGTTTGCGTCCGCACGAACCGTTTACATGGACATCAGGGATAAAGTCACCTATTTATTGTGATAATCGGTTGACACTTTCAAGTGTAGTTGCACGCAAACAGGTAATCGAATATTTTATAAAAGTTATTTCATATCAGTTTCCTCAAGTGGAGTCTCTTGCAGGTACGGCGACAGCAGGTATTCCACATGCGGCGTTGATTGCTGATCGCCTAAGTCTCCCCATGGTGTATGTCCGTGATAAGGCAAAATCGCATGGTAAACAAAACCAAGTTGAAGGGAGACTTTTATCAGGTCAGAAGGTACTTGTGATTGAGGACACCATTTCTACCGGTGGAAGCTCACTTGCGGCGGTGGATGCGATTGAACAATTGGGAGCGAACGTGATTGGAGTGATGGCGATTTTCAACTATGGATTTAAAGCCGCCACTCAAGCGTTTGCTGATCGAAAAATACCATTGTCGACCTTAACTGATTTTGCTACACTTACACATATTGCTATACAAAATAATGACATAGAAAAAGAAGATTTAGAGATCTTAGAGAGATTTGCACAAAATCCTTTTGGGAGATAAAAGATGCTGCAACTTGTGTCTGATGACGTGCAGTTCAATGAACATGTGAGTATTTTAAATGGCAGTTACGCTAACATTGGGATTAGCATAGTTAGTAATTTTGCACCGCTTTTTATCATTCAGGTGCTTCACGCGAATAGTCAAGATGTTGCGCTGCTAAATGCGCTACCATCGCTGTTTACCATTTTAGCGACATGGCTTGGTGCTCTATGGCTGTCACACACAATGAGTAAAAAGTGGTTTTGCATTCGCGCCACAGCTGTGGCGCGAATGTTTTATGGACTCCTCGCTATTACTCCGTTCTTTATTCACGGTTCACTCTTACCCTTTGTTATCGTCGTGTTAATTGCTGTGATGAACATTCCGCAGTCATTCAGTGGGTTATCTTGGACTTCTTTGATCGGAGATCTCATTCCAGAGAATCGGCGAGCGCTTTTTTTCGGCAAACGCAATCAGACAATTACGATCGTTGGGATGCTCGCAACCGTGATTCCAGGCCTTATTTTACAACACTTTTCGCCGACGTATCTCCCGCCTTATCAGTGGTTTTTTTTTCTAGCACTCATCTTTTCTGGATTAGAAGTTTACTATTTGATTTTGCATCGTGAACAGATGGTAGTGGACCAGAATACGTCGACAGGGTTAAGGATCAAGCGACGTATAGGGTATTTGAAACATCATCCGTATCGAAGATTTTTAATCGGGTCCATTATTTTTAATTTGGGTTGGCAGATGGCTTGGCCGTTATTTAATATTTATCAAATTCAAATGGCGGGTGCCACTGCACTTTGGATTAGCGCATTTACAGTGGCTGCACAAATGACGCAAATTGCAACATTTCACTTATGGGGACGATGGTCAGAACGCAAGGGTAATACGTGGACGCTTGCCTTAGCATGTTTTGGAATGGCCCTTACACCCATTGCCACGATTTTGAGTAAAAACCTTATTTATTTGACTGGCGTGAACTTGTTTTCAGGTATCTTTGTGGCCGGTGTACAGTTACTATTTTTCAATCATCTGCTTGAAGTTGCACCTAAAGGAGAGAGAACATCCTATATCGCTCATTATAACATGATGATTGCCGTTGTCGGATTTATCGCACCGGAATTTGGTGTTTGGTTACTTCATGTCTTGCACATGAATTTGGCGATGTCCATTTCTGCATTCGTGCGTTTGGCAAGTGTTGCTCTCTTTTTTTTCGTAGCAAAACAAACTCAAAATCAAAAAAAAACAAGTATCTTTCCATCGTAAAGATAGAGAAAACAGGGCTATAAATTATACCGTTTGGGGTAATCTGTTAGAAGGGATCCGAAACGGAGATGACTGTACTGCTCACGAAAATGATTTTACACGCTGTGATTTCGGGCACTGTTATTGCCCTCATCTTTACTTTGTCACCGCGAGGTTTCGCGGGTGACACGGATACAGCCCGCAACTATCTTAGTACGATTGTGTCGAGCCTATCTACAATCTTAGCCCTCTGCATCTCCATTACATTAGTTGCTATTCAACTGACGGCGAGTCGATATACACATCGAGTACTTGATCTATTTCTTAAAATGCCCTTTAATGTTTCGCTCATTTTATTTTATTTTGTCACGATCATTCAGAGTTTGTATCTTTTATCGCGCATTGCTGAACCAATTCGAGAAACATTGCCATCGTATCTACAGCCGCAAATGACAGCGGATATGATTCTTGTGGTGTGTTGTTTTGCGATTTTAATTGCCTATCTGTATGCGGTCATGCGCTTGTTAAAACCGGAACGCATTGTCTCAGAGATTGAACGCGAGTGTTTCTTGGCAATAAAACACAATAAAAGCCATGAAGCGTTGGACAAGGTAGAACAAATTTGCGATATTGCCAAACGGGCCGCGGGAGACATGGACTCAACCACAGGGCTCATTGCGATTGAATCGCTAGAAAAAATTGCGATTCACGGTTCTCGCGCGACTCGCGCTAGTGTAACGAAACAATTTGTAGAGATCGCTGCGATTGCAGCGAAAGAACGCGAAGGAGGCATGCTGGGATTTGTACTTTCTGGCCTTTATTCCATTGGGGCCGCTGCGATTCAATCAGATCGTATACAGGACGCGCGGGATGTCGTTCATGCGTTTGAGCGGATTGTACGAACGGCGCTTGTCGGTCAACAACTTGTGCCGTTTGTAGAAGAAGCCATTGCGGCCATGTATCGCCTGACAGCTGTGGTGGTTCGTAAGGAGCGTGCCGAACTTACATGTGAGCATGTGCAATTTGCAGAAAAAACCTTTTGTTCGATACGTAAGATCGGGGAAGAGATATTGCTTTGTGAACGTGATGGCGGGGCATATGTGGCTAGAGTCATTCTTGCGCATCCCTTCGGAACGTTATTGCATTACCTTGAAAATGTGCCTGATCTTGTGACCGATCATTTGTGGCCTCTGCTCATCGATTATGCGGAATTAGCAAGACGTTTGATTCATTTGGCGTCATTAAGTGACCTTGCACAGATCACGTCATGGGTACGAGATGATTTGTGTGATTTTCAGCATTTTGACGCACTGATTCACGATGAGCTTGTTCTCGTCATTTTGCTTGCTGCTCTATGTCACTACGATGATCAAAAGTCAGCTGTTCGTTTGTTTGTGCATGCTATTGCAAGTAAGGTCTCCGTCCCATTACCCCTATTTTCCGAGATTGCGGAAAACTATCCGATCCTACGTGCAGTATTTGACTATCGCGATCCGCGCCCACATTTGCTAGCGGTGCAAACGGCATGGGAAGAGTACAATAAGAGGGGTTCTGTGCGTCTTAATGGCGCGTTGAATTTTCTAGAAGGGTAGCGATGATGTCAGGTTCTAAATTGACAATGATCGTTTTTTGCCCTTCAAAGAGTACAAATCCAGGGTGTGACTGATTTGGTTGCCAAATATTTTTTACGAGCACAAAGTTAACTTCTACTTTCCCAGCATGGCGATATTTGCTAAAATATCCAGCCAACAACGCAGCCTCATAGATTGTTTCGTTTGATGGATTGGGTGAGCTAATGATGACGTGCGATCCAGGAACATCTTTCGCATGCAACCATGTGTCTGTTTTTCTAGCGATTTTGAGTGTTAGTTGATCGTTTTCGCGATTATTGCGACCGACTAAAATTGGCGTCCCGTCTGTTGCGTAGTATGTAGTGTGTTTTGTTTTCGCAGTCTTACGAGGTGCTTGTTTGGCCGTCTTTCCGCTTTTTTGCAACAGTCCAACTTCACGCAATTCTGCTTCTATTTCCGGGACATCCTGGATTTTGCAAGATTCCAATTCGTGCAAGACGCTGTCAAAATACGCTCGATCTGTCCGTGCCAAGTCAAGTTGTACCTGTGTAATTTCTCTCCCCTTTTTATATTTACCATAGCGTTTGTAATATGCATTCGCATTTTCTAGTGGACTTTTTGCTGGATCAAGTTCAATTTCCAATGGGTGCTCATCATCGTAGAAATTTGGCAAAACGATGGACTGGTCCCCTTTTTTTACTTGGTGCACATATGCTGTGAGTAGTTCTCCCATCACACGCCACACTTCAGCGTCTTCTGCTGCTGCCAGTAGTGCTTTGAATTTTTCAATTTTTTGTTGTGTTCGTTCTCGTTCTGTGCGTATCAATCGAATATAGGCACTCGTTTTTGAGCGGGCAATATCAGCCAGCGCACGTTCCTGAAAAAAATCTTCTACACAGCGGCTGATACTTTGGTAGGCCTGTCTTTTACCATCAATATGTAGCGGGGGAAACACGTAGAATGCGCTGGCACTACCCCACTCGTCGCGGAGAATCGTCGGTTCTTGTGCAGTCTTTGCCATGGTGAGCAGTGATGCGAATTGCTCCCATTCTGCGTTTGTTGTCGTGTTTTTATCATGGGGATCATTTTGTCTTTTTACTCGCTCTGCAAGTTCATCGCCAAAAAAAGGTCCAATCCCCAAATAGTGATCGATCACAAATCGCTTTAGTAATGTGGGAGGCGCAGAGTTTCTTTTTGCTGTGTAGCCATTTTCATCTTCTGCAAAAGGGTCTTCTTTATCTTGCAAGGGAGGATAGACGTAGGGTTTTCCGGGAAGCACCTCGCGATGTCGATTAATCGCATGAGAAGTGTGTGTAGTGGACTCGAGAATGACGCCATCTGGTCGATCCAACAAAATAACGTTGCTGTGCCGCCCCATAAGTTCAAGCACGACGCGCCGAACGACTTTATCTCCCAATTCATTGTAGGTATCCACGTCGATAAACAGAATGCGCTCACGGCGAAACTGTTCAATCGAGCGAATCCGTCCGCCTTCTAGGTGTTTTCGCATTAACATGCAGAGCATCGGTGCCTGTGCGGGATTTGGCAATTGAAGTGCAGAGATCAGGTGTACTCGCGGATAGGATTTATTTGCAGAAAGCAATAATCGATAATTCGTATGATCTGCGCGAATGGTGAGAATGAGATCATATTCTGTCGGCTGTTGAATTTTATCAATGCGTCCATAAAGAAGTGTAGTCCGTAATTCATTTGTTAGGGAGGATAATACGAGTCCATCTAAAGCCATGTCATTTCAACTCCTCGAGCTGATCCACAGTAAATTGAGCTACTTTGTCCCCTGCACGGACTTTGTATAGTGAACGGCGATTGGTACGGTCTAAGCGCTCAATTACCGTAGCGGGGGCGTTCCAAGGTAAAACGTTCACCGCATTGCCAATTGCAAACTGCGTGTGATCAAAAACCTCTTTTTTACCAGAATCATAGTGTCCAAGTACGTCTTCGCCATTTGTTAGAGATAGGATGTTGCCTGTGACAAATTGCGCTTCTTGTACGATGAGAAATGAAATGGCAGCAGCCAAGTCTCCGCCAACAGGAGCCCGTATGCCAAGCAACATATCTGGCGGAATGGGAGCTTCTTTCAATGATCCGCGAATATCGCCTGGGCAGATCATGTTGGCTGTAATGCCATTTTCTCGTTCTTCAATCGCTACCGTTCGCGTGAGGGAGGCGAGTCCGACCTTAGCTGCGGCATAGGCAGAGCGATACCCCCAGCCAGGTGTTTGTTCCACTCGATCAAAACCAATCGTAATGATCCGTCCGAATCTTTGTGGACGCATGATTGGAATCACCTTGCGAAAGAGATAGAAGGCGGATGTCAAATTTCCGTTGATCATCTCATGCCACTCAGCATCCGTGTATTCTGTCAGGCGTTTACGTCTAAAAATAAATGGACCAGCACTGTGTACGAGCACATCTAATCGACCGAAATGAGCCTGTGCGGCATCAACCAGTGATTCAATGTCCGATTGTGATGTCATGTCTGCTTGTTTTACAAATACATCTATCGCATACATTTGTTGCAATGAGTGCGCGAGATGTTCACAAGCGGTTTTATTTTTGCGATATGTGAGGATGAGATCCAATCCATCATATGCCAGTTGACGAGCAAATGCGACGGCAAGGCCGCTGGCGCTCGCAGTGATCAGTGCGACTTTTCGCACGCGGCTTCACCCCTGATTCATTACAGTACGATCAGTATACCAGACAGTCTGCAGTCCTGTCCTATTCAGTTGCATCCGATCTCTATAAGGGGTACTGTTTGTCCGCGTTTGCGCATAGGAAGTAGTAATAGCGCAAACTGTGTAAGGACGGTGGATTCGCTTGAATCATGCGGAATTATGGCACATCAAGTCAAATGAAGAGGTCTTGGCGACTCTTGGAGCTTCAAAAAGTGGACTGTCGGATGAAGATATACAAGAACGACGTCTGGTGTATGGAGACAATCAGTTGCAAGAGCGTGTGCGCGTATCGCTCATCAGTACTTTTTTTGATCAATTTCGCAACTTTATGGTGATTGTTCTGTTGATTGCTACGCTTATTTCCGGATTGCTAGGAGAATTCACGGATGCGATCACAATCATCATCATTATCGTAGCAAATGCCGTGCTTGGATTTATACAGCAAGTTCGCGCAGAGCGTTCGCTCGCTTCGCTAAAAGAATTGACTGCTCCGACAGCGCGGGTATTGCGCGCTGGAGAATGGCGCGAAGTACTAGCGCGCGAACTTGTTCCAGGTGATGTCATTGGGATTGAGGCAGGAGACCGCATTCCTGCAGATGCCCGCCTCCTGCATGCGGAGGAACTGGAGACAGTAGAGTCCTCGTTAACTGGTGAATCGTTACCTGTCGGTAAAAAGGTCATTCCAGTGAGCAATCCGGAGGCGCCGCTTGGTGATCGCACCAATATGCTCTATATGGGCACGGTTGCTACGCGTGGTGTGGCGCAGGCAGTCGTTGTAGCGACAGGCATGGCAACAGAGATGGGCAAAATCGCAGATTTGATTCAATCGAGTGAAGATGCCATGACGCCTTTAGAACACCGTTTGAATCAACTCGGTCACGTGCTTGTATACGTTTCGGTTGCCATTACAATCATTGTCGTTATTGCCGGAGTATTTCACGGACATGCATTATATGAGATGTTTCTTGCCGGTGTCAGCTTAGCGGTAGCCGCAATTCCTGAAGGCCTTCCAGCTATCGTGACAATCGCCTTAGCGCTTGGCGTACAACGTATGATTAAGCGCAATGCGATTGTTCGCAAGTTGCCATCAGTTGAAACACTAGGATGTGCAACGGTGATCTGTTCAGATAAAACAGGGACGTTGACGCAAAATCAAATGACGGTAAAAGAGGTATATATCGATGGACGCACTCTTTTGGTGGAAGGTGATGGCTATGCTCCACATGGGCAATTGCTAGATCGCGATAAGCCGCTCACTGTGTTTCCAAAGAGTTTAATGCAGTTACTTGATATCGGTCTGACCTGTAACAATGCACATCTTGTTATGGAAAATGATCAGCAAATGGTTTTAGGCGATCCTACTGAAGCTGCGCTTCTGGTGCTTGCGCAAAAGGCAGAACACATGGATCCTAGTGAACGCATCAAGGAATATCCCTTTGATTCTACGCGCAAGCGAATGACTGTGTTGATTCGTCGTAAAGAGGGGGTGACTGCCTTAGTAAAGGGTGCACCCGATCTTTTGTTGAGTCAATGTGCATTTATGCAGATTGGATCCGAGGTCGTTCGATTGACGGAACAAAAGCGTCAAGAAATGCTAAATGCGTTAACTAATATGGCCGAACGGGCAATGCGGACGCTTGGATTTGCTTATCGAGATTTTAAAACAATACCTGCATCGGTTGATGCAGTGGAACGTGATTTGACCTTTGTGGGTTTTGTCGGGATGATTGATCCACCGCGCAACTCTGTGCGCGAATCAATTCAAATCTGTAAACGGGCAGGAATTCGCACGGTGATGGTCACTGGTGATCACCAACTCACTGCCGAGGCTATTGCACGCGACCTAGGCATTCTTCCGCGCCACGGTCAAGTCATGACTGGAACTGAACTTGACCGTTTAAGTGACCGGAGGCTAGAAGAGCGAGTCGATGATGTGTATATTTTTGCGCGCGTTTCCCCTTTGCATAAATTGCGCATCGTAAAGGCTTTACAAAATAACGGTCATGTGGTTGCAATGACGGGGGACGGAGTCAATGACGCTCCTGCGATCAAGGCGTCTGACATAGGAATTGCGATGGGGAAATCCGGAACAGATGTGGCAAAAGATGCTTCTGCATTGATTTTGGCTGATGACCACTTTGCTACGATCGCAGCGGCGATTGAAGAAGGACGCGCCATTTACGACAACATTCGAAAATTTATTCGGTATCTCCTCACTTCAAATGTTGGCGAAATGATTACAATGTTTCTTGCCATGGTGGCAGGGCTGCCATTGCCTTTATTACCCATTCAAATTCTCTGGGTGAATCTCGTCACTGACGGTCTACCTGCGATTGCTCTTGGCCTTGATGCACCGGAAGAAGGGAGTATGGGACGTCCGCCGCGCAGTGTGCGCGAGGGGATCTTTGCTCGCGGTCTCGGCCGAAAAATTATTGTCCGGGGATTTCTTATCGGCATTATGACATTGCTTGTGTTTTATGGTGCATTGTCTGTGTATCATACAGGATTGCAGACGGCGCAAACCATGGCTTTTTCAACGCTCGTGATCGCGCAGTTAATTCACGTCTTTGCTTGCCATAGCGGGGATGACAGTAAATTCTATCTACACATATTTGAAAATTGGTGGCTTGTTGGCGCAGTGGCTAGTTCCCTTGCTTTACTGCTCATTGTGATCTATATTCCGTCTTTGCAAGGGGTATTTCATACATCGCGTTTACCTTATAAGGCATGGCTTGCCATCATTGCGGCGGCGCTAGTTCCAAGTCTCGCCTTGTCGTTGCGACGTAAAACAAGACATGCACGTATAGTGCCTGTTCGTGCGAGATAGTTGCTCTCTTTCCTACGCTTGTCATACAGATCTTCCCTGCGATACAATATAAGTGCCGGAAACTCGGAGGGATTTTTCTGATTGTTAGTATGACAGGCTACGGTCGTGCAGAAGTCACACTGAAAAGACATCGGTTGCTCGTGGAAATGCGAGCAATGAATCATCGTTTCACAGAAGTGATCATTCGCTTGCCGCGTGAATGGATGGAGATAGAGGATCGCGTGCGCAAACTTGTTGCGGCACAAGTCGCGCGTGGACGTGTCGAGGTTTTTATTAGTATGACTGCTATTTTTACTGCAGGCAGTTCAGGGATTGACATCGATCGTGAACTACTTGCCAGAGCGTTGCGCTTAATGCACGAGGTGAGCATGGCGAGTGAGGTTGATTTTGAACCGCCTAGTATCGGCGACCTCTTGGCGATCCCTGGACTCTTTCGCGTAAAAGATGACGTCCTTCAATTGAAAGAAGTTGAAGAGTTTCTCTTGGCGGGAGTCCATTCTGCATTATCGCAACTCCTTGACGCCAGAAAGGCTGAAGGCGAGCACTTGGCTACACATTTGCAACAGCGCTTAGATGAATTAGAACGTGTAGTGTTGCAGATGGAGCAAAGAGCTCCACAAACGGTGGAATTGTTGCGAGAAAAACTGAAGGAGCGGTTGCAGCAACTTCTTTTAAGTGAGATCGATCCTGCGCGAGTTGCACTTGAGGTGGCGATTGCAGCTGAACGGACGTCGATTGAGGAAGAAATCGAGCGGCTGAAGAGTCACGTTTCTCAGTTTTACACACTGATTTCGAACCTTGAAAAATCAGTCGGACGCCGCTTAGACTTTTTGCTTCAAGAAATGAATCGCGAGATCAATACGATAGGTTCGAAGTGTGCAGATCTTGTGATGACCGATGCTGTATTGCTTTCGAAACACGGGATTGAGCAGATGCGTGAGCAGGCGCAAAATATAGAGTAGGCCGTATTGCTTGGCGCCTGTGTCAGGGGGAGAAGTTGTGAGTGTTCGCTTGATCAACATTGGCTTTGGCAGTATTGTTTCGGCCAATCGCATCATCTCCATCGTCGGTCCTGAATCGGCACCTGTGAAACGGTTGATGCAGGATGCAAGAGACCGTGGACGGTTGATTGATGCAACCTATGGAAGAAGGACGCGAGCAGTGATTATTTGCGATAGTGATCACGTGATTTTGTGTGCAGTTCAGCCGGAGACCATTGCAAATCGTTTGTCGAGTCAATTTAAAGATGTCCATTTGGATGAAGAAGAGGAGTAGGTCACTCACATGATTTTGTATCCGTCTATTGATAAATTGATTGGGCTTGTCGACAGTAAGTACACGCTCGTCATTGCATCGTCAAAGCGTGCGCGCATGTTGCAAGAAGGCGCGCATCCACACGCTGTTGCGAAGTCTGGGAAATTTGTTAGCGTTGCCTTGCAGGAACTTGAAAATGAATCCATTACCTACATTCGGACACGAGAAGGCATCAAGTGATGGAAGGAAAGAAAATTATCCTTGGAATTACGGGGGGAATCGCCGCTTATAAAGCGGCGATTTTGGCAAGCGCCCTCACGAAGCGAAAAGCTCGGGTGACAACTCTGATGACGCGAGCAGCTACAAAATTTATTACACCACTCACCTTGCAAAGTCTTACAAGAGAGCCGGTATATGAGGATGTATTCGATGAGCGCAACCCAACTCGAATCACTCACATTGAATTGGCGGATGAAGCGGATCTTGTCGTGGTGGCACCCGCTACTGCAGATGCACTTTCACGGATTGCGCATGGTATAGGTGACGATATGTTGACGACGGTACTTCTGGCGACGCGAGCACCAGTTGTGCTTGCGCCTGCGATGAATGTTCATATGTATGAAAATAAAATTGTTCAAAACAATATGAGATTGCTTATGGATGCAGGCTATCATATCGCAGAGCCAGGTGTTGGACCGCTAGCCTGTGGTTATACAGGTAAGGGACGATTGATGGAGCCGGATGATCTCATCGAATTTATTGAGATGGTATTAACAGAAAAGCCTTTGCGAGGTGAACATGTCCTCGTAACCGCAGGGCCGACACGAGAGCGCATTGATCCTGTTCGCTATCTTTCAAATGACTCCACAGGTACAATGGGGTACGCTCTCGCGCAAATGGCGTGGCGCATGGGGGCAAAAGTGACACTCATTTCTGGCCCGGTCAATAAGCCTCCTTTAATGGGGGTGGAACTTATCTCTGTGACATCTGCAGCCGAAATGCACGATGTGGTGATGCGTCAATTGCCTTTTGCTTCGATTCTACTTAAAGCGGCGGCTGTTGCGGATTACAGACCGGAAGTACAGTCAGAACTTAAACTAAAAAAACAAGGTTCAGATCCCTATAAGCTGACTCTTGTGCAGAATCAAGATATTTTAAAGGCGATTCACGATCTACCTGCGCACTCGTGTTTTGTTGTTGGTTTTGCGGCTGAAACGCATGATGCAGATTACTATGCACGAAAAAAATTGGATGAAAAAGGATTAGATCTGCTAATTTTAAATAATGTATTGGAACCAGGCGCAGGATTCGGTGAAACAACGAATCGCGTAGCGCTTTTTTATCCTGATGGATCTGTGGAGACGTTGCCATTAGCCCCCAAATTAGATGTGGCCCACGATATTCTATTAGCCGTTGCAAGAGAAATGACGCGTAAGCGGAGGATCTCTGGTCAAACTGTAGATAGATTGGATTCATCTTTATGATTGCTCGCGTAGCTCTTGAAATGCGCGCAAAGCCAGTGGATCGCCTCTATGATTACGTGATTCCGGATGATGTGGCGGTACAGGTTGGCTCATGTGTTGAAGTTCCTTTTGGTCCGCGGATAGTTACGGGATACGTGATTTCGATCGAACGGGAAACTCTGACTCAAGCAGGGATTGAGTTGCGTTTCATCATGCGCGTGTTAACGGCAGAGGCTCCGTCCCTTGATTCCGAGATGATCGGTATCATCGCTTTTTTGAAGGAACGCTACCTGTGCACGTGGGGGGCGGCGCTGCAAACAGTTTTGCCACCTGTTGCAAGAGCGAAGGCGACTTCACGCTATATTCTTGGGCCTGCGGCAGAGTCGATCGCATTGGAAGCAGCGCTATTCTCCTATTTAAAGCGGTATAAGGGTGCGACAAAAAAAATACTTACTGAAAAATTTGGTGTCAGCAAGCGTCAGTTGGATGAATGGGTGCAACAAGAGAGGCTTC
>JAKACV010000046.1 GCA_021821085.1 Bacillota bacterium
CGTTTCTTTGCTACCCCTCCACGCTTACGCGCTTTACGCGAGAGGTTCCGCTTTCCCTTCTCCGAATACAGTACATACGTCTCGTCCGCCTCCACGATGCCCTCAAGCGTGTGTTTACGGATCTGCGCCAGAGCATGCAAGATTTTATGTCGCCATTCAAAAGAAGCCTGCAGAGAGATGCCAACCTGCTCGGCACACCGGCGAAGGGAAAGTCCCTGCTCCATCGCTCGCAGGTACCCCGCCCATTTGTGAGGCCACTGAAAAAGTCCCCTGGCTGCTGAAAACCGGACGCATGGAACATTCCGCTCCAAGACGTGATCCAAGAAATCAAAGAGCAGATGCGTTGGGGTTTGGCAGGTCATACGAAAGTCCTCTGGGATACGGGATAGACGGGTCTACAAGCAAACAGATTTCGACAAAAATCGGTAGCCGAATCTCGTCCATAAATCGCGAAATTTGTCGCATAGACACGGAATCAGGGTAAAGGCAAAGGCCAGACGTAATTGCGCCGAGAGGCAAGGCGAGGTCGAAGAACTGGAAAAAAGTTGCGTGGACCCTGCTCGCAATTAATAACGTTTGACAGTTCTCTGTCCAGTCCCTTATGATGAATTGAAATGAGGGGCGGAATCTGATGAAATCGCATAGGAAATGGTCATCACAACCGCATATCGGCATTACGGACCGTACGATTGGGTAACGCTTATCGTACGGTTTTCTTTTTGTCTCTGATCAAGTAAAGGAGTGAAGTTAGATGAAGAGAATTTTGTTGCATGGGAATATTCTTACATTAGATGAGGTATGGGAGATTGCGAACGTGGGTGATCAAGATGATGATAGAAATAAGATTGAAGTAGAGATTGCACATGATGCATGGCCGCGCATTCGCGCCAGTCGCGAATTGATCGAAACATTGGTGCGACAAAGTAAACCTGTGTACGGGGTGAATACTGGATTTGGCCGTCTCTCTGAGGTGACAATTCCGCAAGAAGACACGGTGAAACTCCAGAAAAATCTTATTCGCAGTCATGCCTGTGCGGTTGGCGCCCCGCTGGCCACGCCAATCGTCCGTGGCATGATGTTATTGCGTGCAAATGCGCTTGCAAAAGGATATTCTGGCATTCGTCAAGAGACTTTGCAGCTTCTTGTGGACTGTATTAATCGTGGAGTACATCCTCATATCCCGTCCCAGGGGTCTCTTGGGGCAAGCGGGGATCTTGCTCCTCTTGCTCATCTTGCATTGGTTCTTATGGGGGAAGGGAAGGCGGAGTTTCGCGGATCGTTTTTATCCGGGGCAGAGGCGTTAAAGAGAGCTGGCTTAACGCCTGTTGTGCTGGAGGCTAAAGAAGGATTAGCGCTCATTAATGGAACGCAAGCGATGACTGCCATCGGTGCATTAGCTTTTATAAAGGCACATCATCTTGTCGAGATGGCAGATGGCATTGGTGCCCTTACGTTTGAAGCGCTTTTGGGTGTGCGCGATGCATTTGCAGAGAATGTACATGCACTGCGTCCACATCGCGGTCAGGAAATGGCGGCGGCGTCGCTTCGGGAGTGGCTTTCTGGTAGTCAACTTACAACAGCCCAAGGAGAGTTGCGTGTACAGGATGCATATAGTTTGCGCTGTATGCCACAAGTACACGGAGCAAGTCGACAGGTAATGGATTATGTGCGTGGAGTGCTTGAAGTTGAATTAAATGCAGCCACAGATAATCCGCTGGTTTTTGCTGATTCTCAAGAAGTGATTTCTGGTGGACACTTTCATGGGCAACCTGTGGCTCTTGCGATGGATTTCCTTAAAATTGGCGTGGCGGAAATAGCCAATATTTCAGAGCGGCGCGTTGAACGTCTAGTCAATCCCAATTTGAGTGGTCTATCGGCATTCCTCGCTCAAAATCCAGGGTTATCCTCTGGACTTATGATTCTACAGTATGTGGCGGCATCACTCGTATCAGAGAATAAAGTACTCGCCCATCCTGCGAGTGTCGACTCCATTCCATCTTCTGCAGGGCAAGAAGATCATGTGTCAATGGGGACGACTGCAGCGCGTCAAGTAAATGAGATCGTCTGTAATACAGCGCGTGTACTTGCTATCGAAGCAATTACGGCGGCCCAAGCAGTCACACTGCAGCAGATCGAGAATCGCCTTGCGCCGCGTACGCGCCAGTTATACGATTGGATTCGCCAGTACGTCCCGGCTATTACAGAAGATCGTAGTCTGTCTGAGGAAATTGAGCAGTTTGCGCAAGCGTTGTTGCATACGCATGGATCTTCTATGGTTCCATTGCACGCATAATAAAAAAGAGTTCAAGAACCGATGACGAGAATAAGTTGGAGAATCGCACCCATGACACCGATTTGGGCACGCGATTGAATTATTTATAGGATACCAAGTTTTGGATCCTGAGCAGAATGAAATGCTATGAAGGTGCTGCTGATAAGATTGCCAAGTACATCTGCGATGATTGCCCATAGCAGGTTGAGACTTAGTACGATTGCGGTCCATCTGTGACGATAGTGGTCACTTGAATGTTAGCGGAAAACCAGATTGCAAATAAATTTGAAGGTTTTTCACGCCGATTGGATTTGGGGGCAAACCCGATCGGCGTTGTTCCTTTTGCGTAAAATTCCCTATTCATGAGTGGTCGTATGTGGATTGCCTAGATGTGAGCAAATCGATCTTGTGCAGATGCTACCAATTTGCGAATGCGCGCTTGCGGTACGGTTAGCAGTACGCCGTCTTTCATTACCTCCTTGCCTGCCACCACTACGCGTTTAATGGCTGTTGGTTGCATACTATACACGACGTGTGAGGGAAGTAGGTCTCTTGAACATGGCTGAAGTGATAAGTCAGATAGGTCGATCGCGACAAAATCGGCTGCATATGATGGCGCCAGCTTCCCAGTTTGTAATCGCAAGATCTCTGCGCTAACTTCTGTGCCCATGGCGAGAGTGTCGCTTGCGCGAATGGCTGTGGCATCGAGACGATGAACCTTTTGCAAAAGTGAGGTCATCCGCATTTCTTCAAAAACGCTTGTGCGATTATTGCTGCAGCCACCATCCGTTCCAAGCGCGATGCGAACGCCTGCGCGCATCAATTCTGGAATTTTTGTCACGCCATCCGCCAAAAACATGTTGCTGGATGGACAGTAGGCGAGAGATGCTTTGCGCGCGCCAAGCAAGTCGATTTCACTTTGTTCGAGCCACACGAGATGAATGGCGATCATGGATTCGTCGAGTACGCCAAGTTGATCGAGGTAGTGTATAGGTCGCACGCCATACCCACGCAAAATATCATTCACTTCAAACATTTCCTCCGCAACGTGGATGTGGAAAGGTGTGTCTAATTCTTTAGCGAGACGATGTCCAGCTTGAATCATCTCAGAAGATGCGGCATGTGGACTATGTGGCGCGGGATGAATAGTGATGCGAGGGTGTGCAGAAAAACGTCGTGCAAGCGAACGCGTGCGTGAAACCGCATCTGTAACGGTTTCGCGATAGGCAATTGGCGCTCCCTCCCAGTCATACATGGTTCGCGCCATGATGAAACGGATGCCCAGATCGTCAGCCGCTTTCATGATGGCTTCATCATTTTCTGTTCCATTCCCGTGGACGTAGAAAAAGTCAGTTACTGTCGTGACGCCGTACTGTAACATCTCGCCAAAGGCCAGAAGTGCGCCGGCATAGAGAGTGTCCGGATCTAATGCAGGGGTGTATTTGTAGAGAGCCTGATCACGCCAGACTAAGAACGGCTCATCTGTTGCGATACCACGCAATAAACTTTGAAACGAATGATTATGTGCATTAATTGTTCCTGGTATGACGGCATACCCGGTCCAATCGACAACATGTGCATCAGGGTAGCGCGCACTTAATTCAGAATAGGGTCCTACTGTGACGATGCGATCATTTTGCACAGCAAGAGCACGGTCTTTGATGAACTCTCCATCTGTTAAGGCGAAGTCGGATTTGTACAGGGTTGTCATCATATTCGTCCTTTCATATGTCCAAAGAAGATAGGAGATCTAATTTCATGACGGTTTGGATGAGTAGGTTGATGGCAAGTTCTACATCTCGCATTTCCGTAAATTCGTCCTTGCAGTGACTTTTTCCGCCGATGCTTGGCACAAACAGCATGGCTGCATGCGTAAAACTTGCCATGTGGGTTGCATCGTGTCCAGCCATGCTAAAGAGTGACTGAAAGGGAATCGTTTGCGTATGGGCTGCTTGCTTCATTAACTCAATGAGTTCTGGCGCGAGTGGCTGTGGGGTTTGATCAAGTAGAACGTCGTGGGTTATGACGACTCCGCGCTGCTTCGCGATTGCTGTTGTGGCTTTCGCCAATGATTGTGCGGTTCTGTGTATCGCATCTGAGGTGGCGCCTCGAATCTCGACCATCAGATCGCATGCGCCAGGAATGATATTCGCTGCATTGGGTGTGATTGTGAAGCGGCCGACTGTGCCAACGAGACCATCTGTTTGTGCGGCTTTTACTAGTTCTTCTAGTGCAAGGGCTATTTGTGCACCTGCGAGCAGTGCATCGTGGCGATCACGCAACATGGTCGTACCTGCGTGGTTGGCTTCGCCAACCACGGTGATGTGTTCACGATAAATTCCGCAAATTCCTGTGACAATACCAATTGGAACTTTCGCTAGCTCTAACCGTCGTCCCTGTTCGATGTGGAGTTCGAGAAAAGCGAAAATGTCACTTTTTGATTTTCTGGCAAGTGGAATATGAGTTAGATCCCCACCAGCAGCCGTAATTGCGTCTTGTAAGGAACGACCATCCCAATCCGTTACTTGTAGCAAGTGCTCTTTTGTTAGACGGCCGGCGATCGTTCTGCTCCCCATGGTAGAGACGTCAAACGGATTGGGTTCTTCTGCTGTGAATGAGACAAAAGCGAGTGGATGGCGATGGTGAAAACCGTATTCTTTTAAAGTTTGAATAACTTCGAGGGCGACAAGAATGCCAAGAGGACCGTCAAATCGTCCGCCGTGTGGGACTGAATCGTGGTGTGAACCAAGTACGATAGCAGGTAAATTTTCACTTCCGAGACGAATACCCCAGATGTTGGCGATGGGATCAACATGCACTTCAAGGCCAATTTCTTCACGTGCGATGTGTTGGAGTAAATCCCGCAGTTCGAGATCTGCAGTGCTTCCAAATGGGCGATGAACTCCACCATCTCCTGTGGAGCCAATTTTTGATATGCGATCAAAGCGGTCCATGAAGTGCAACATGTCGCATGTAGGTAGTAGGTTTGGCATGAGTTGATTCCTCTCTTGATCTGAACTATGTTTCGCTATAGTAGATGTGTTTGTCCTGATCCATCATTTCTAGTGCTGCGAGACGGCTCTGACTTTGTGTTGTCGTTTGTTGTGCCACTTCGCGAATCAGGAGATTAATAGCTGTAATCGGTGCGGCGTAGGAATCAAAGAGCGATGCTGTCGCGACGGGAACAGCAAGCGCCATATTGGCATAGCGAGCTAAAGGAGATGTTTCGTGATCTGTGAGTACGCCAATCGTAAAAGTTCGTTTGTGTAAATCTTGTAGCAGTTCCACAAGAACGCGCGGATAGCGAGGAAATCCAAGCGCGACAATCAGGACGTTTTGCACGTCCGAAATCGCGAGATGTTCCCATAAAGGATCGCCTGGCTGTGTCTGGTAGACACGCGGTCGCACTTTGCTTAAGAAATAGTGAGCGTACGGCATGAGTGTTGCAGAGGCTCTGGCGCTTACGAAAATGACCTCTTTTGCTTGCGCCATATGCGCGGCAAGTGCGGAAAATGCTGGGGAATCTGTTATCTGTAGCAATTGATCTACATTCTCTTGTTCACTTTGAATGACACGGTCTCCTTCATCGCTTCGCGGGTGTTTCGCGAACCACAAACGTTCTGCGGCTGAAAGCTCTTGGCGGATTACTTGTTGCATGGATTTATTCCAATCTGCATATCCGGTGAATCCAAGCAGGCTGGCGAAGCGTGAAATGGATGCCTGGCTGACTCCGACTGCTCTTGCGAGTTCTGCGGAAGTCATGAAGGCTGCTTGACGATAGTGAATCTCTAAATAGCGGACAATGAGTCGATTGACATCTGAACTATGCCGCGCTTGTTGCCACCATTGTTCGAGGATGGATGGAGTAGTCGATACCCGATTCAAGATGTGCTCCCTTGTGAATGTATTTATTCATAAAACGATTATGCTAAATGGTACTATTCAATTGAGCCAATTGCAAGAAAAAATTCACTGTGCTAGCATAGAGTTAGAAAATAGGATCGTGATACAAATACCGATGTGGATTTATATTTTGGAGAGGATGATTGGCATGGTTGTATCGTCGCGAGGGATGATTCGAGCTCCACGCGGGAGTGAATTATCCTGTAAGGGATGGGAACAAGAAGCGGCTTTGCGAATGCTTATGAACAATTTGGATCCAGAAGTTGCTGAACGGCCAGAGGACTTGGTTATTTATGGAGGACGGGGAAAGGCTGCGCGAAATTGGGAAGCGTATGATGCGATTGTACGTGCTTTGCGTAAGCTTGAAAATGATGAGACGTTATTGATTCAATCAGGTAAGCCGGTCGGAGTCTTTCGCACGCATGAAGATGCACCGCGTGTACTTCTGGCAAACTCAATGCTGGTACCAGCATATGCAACATGGGAACACTTTGATGAGCTTGATCGTAAGGGGCTCATGATGTTTGGACAAATGACTGCAGGTAGTTGGATTTACATTGGATCGCAAGGCATTTTGCAAGGGACATATGAGACGTTTGCGGAGGCGGCAAGGCAGCATAAAGGGGGAACTCTTGCCGGAACCTTGACCGTGACTGCAGGATTAGGTGGCATGGGAGGAGCGCAACCCCTCGCTATTACGATGAATAATGGAGTTGCTCTCATCGCTGAAGTGGATCGCCATCGGATCGAGCGCCGCCTAGAGACGAAGTACCTGGATGAGTTATCGCCTAATCTTGATGAAGCGCTTGTACTTGTTCGGGATGCGATAGTTAAAAAGCAACCGCTTTCAGTTGCCGTGCATATGAATGCGGTCGATCTCTACGCGGCGCTAATCGCGCGCAATGTTGTTCCGGATTTTGTAACTGATCAGACATCAGCACATGATCCGATGTATGGGTATCTACCGCAGGGACTCTCAATGGAAGAGGGGGTTCACTTGCGTGACGCAGATGCTGCAACCTATCTTGCACGTGCGAAGGCAAGTATGGCGCAGCATGTCCGTTTTATGTTAGAAATGCAGCAACGAGGTGCGATTGTTTTTGATTACGGGAATAATATTCGCCAAGTGGCATTTGACGAAGGAGTGAAGGATGCGTTCTCGTTTCCAGGATTTGTTCCGGCCTACATTCGTCCACTGTTTTGCGAAGGAAAAGGTCCTTTTCGTTGGGCAGCCCTGTCGGGAGATCCAGAAGATATCAAACGGACGGATCAGTTGGCACTGGAATTATTTCCACATGATGAACATTTACGAACATGGATTGAAAAGGCAGAGCGCCAAGTGCAATTTCAAGGATTACCGGCTCGGATTTGTTGGTTAGGGTATGGCGAACGTGCTCGGTTTGGACTCGCGATCAATGAATTGGTGAGAAGAGGAGAATTAAAAGGCCCTATTGTCATTGGACGGGATCACTTAGACGCTGGGTCTGTGGCGTCCCCAAATCGTGAGACGGAGAGCATGAGGGACGGTAGTGATGCGGTCGCTGATTGGCCGATTTTAAATGCACTGCTCAATACAGCAGCAGGCGGTTCTTGGATTTCTGTGCATCATGGTGGAGGCGTTGGCATGGGGTATGCCATTCATGCTGGCATGGTCGTTGTAGCGGATGGATCTTTGCGCGCAGAGCGAAAGCTGGGTCGCGTGTTGACAACGGATCCCGGGATGGGTGTTATTCGACATGTCGATGCAGGATATGAGCGGGCGCAAGAAGTTGCGAAAACGCGCAATGTCCGCATTCCGATGTGGGAGTGATCAGTTTTTGGGAAGAAAGAAGGAGCCTCAGTGTATCGTGTGCACTGAGGTGTTTTAGTGTAGATCGGAGGTTATATATGAAGCAGATTAAAAGGCTTATTGATAATATTGGATTGCTTTGGACGATGAGTGCATCTAATGAAGAAAATGATGTGCAACTGCGTTGTGGAGCGGAGGCAATGCGGGAAGTTGGTGCACTGACTGATGCGGCAATCGCGATCGACGAAAATGGAGTGATTGTAGAAATCGGGAAAAAGAAGAGGGTACGGGATCAGATCGATGTGTCGACAGAAGTGATCGATGCAAATCAGGGATTTGTCTGTCCTGGATTTGTTGATCCGCATACACATCTTGTTCATGGGGGGTCACGTGAACACGAACTTCCACTGCGTTTGCGCGGTGCAGATTATCTTGATGTTTTGCGTGCAGGCGGCGGGATCATGAGCACGGTACAAATGACGCGAGAACGCTCTTCGCGTGAACTTTATGAGCAAGCGAAAACAAGCGCCTTACGCATGCGTTGTTACGGAGTCACCACCATTGAGGCGAAAACAGGCTATGGATTGACCATGGAAGATGAGAGTAAACAGTTGTCTGTGGCACAAGCATTAGGAATGAGTACGGATATTCGATTGGTACACACGGCCCTGCCGGCGCATGCTGTTCCACAGAATCGGAAAGGTGATCGCGAACAATTTATTCAGGAATTGGCGCAAATGTATCGTGTTTTACATGCGCAGGGTGCGGAATTTGCTGACGTGTTTGTCGATGAAGGTGCCTTTTCTCTGGAAGAAGGGCGCTATCTGCTGAAGATGGCAAAGGCGATTGGAATGAAATTGAAAATTCATGCGGATGAACTGGTGCCGTTAGGTGGTGCGGAATTGGCGGCAGAGCTTGGAGCGGTGTCTGCAGATCATTTGCTTGCAGCTAGCAATGAGGGGTTGTTCGCTATGGCAAGTGCAGGAGTGGCTGCAGTATGTTTGCCTGGGACTTCGTTTTATTTGCAAAAACAGCCTGCGCGAGCTCGATTTATGTTAGATGAGGCGAAACTTGGTGTGGCCGTTGCAAGTGATTATAATCCTGGATCGTCTCCATCTGAGAATTTTTCTCTGATGATGAGCTTGGCATTATTGACACTGCGAATGACTCCGGAAGAAGTTTTTGTCGCAGCCACGCGAAACGCTGCTGTCGCTGTTGGAAGGGGGAGCAGTGCAGGGGTGGTGCGCGCGGGCAGGCCGGCGGATCTTGTTTTGTTCGAGGCTCCAAATCCAGAATATATCCTCACGCATTACGGTACTTGTCACGTGTCTCGTGTGTTTGTTCAAGGGAAAGATATGTAGCATGATTCATTCGTTTCACGTGAAAATATGAAAAATTTGTCGATCTCTTTTTTTCATGCAAAGTGATCGTGGGACTTTATTTGTAGTCTTACGGACGTTTTGTGTAAACACACCCTAGTTGCTGTATAATTTGTACTAGCTGTTTTTTAGATACACGTAGAGGAAGGGTGTGAACGGGCAGTGGATTTACAAAAGGCACAACAGGTAGCGCAACAATCGGCTCGTGTTGCGGGTGAACAAATTCGCAAATTTATTGGGCGCCCGCTACAAACCTTGCAGAAATCATCTCCGCACGATCTTGTGACAGAAGTGGATAAAGCGTGTCAAGAGGCAATCTATGAGATTTTGCAAAATGCCTATCCGACAAGTGGGTTGCTTGGTGAAGAGTCGGTTGCTCCTGGTGCTGTTGCGGCTTCTCTCGCTGTTGAACAGGCGAATCAGGATTTGTTATGGGTGGTTGATCCAATCGATGGAACACTCAATTTTATTCGCGGGCTACCTGCTTGTACCGTTTCAATCGGACTTGTGGTAGAGGCGATTGGGGTTGTTGGCGTCATTTACGATCCAATGCGTGATGAAATGTTTTCTGCGATACGAGGACAGGGAGCTTTTTGTAACGGGCGACTTATGCACGTTTCAACTGAACAGGATCTAGCAAGTTCTGTATTAGCAAGTGGATTTCCCACAGGCGCATATCGTGGACGGAGCGCGGAGCAAATTAAGCGATTTGGTTATCATGTACGCAATGTGCGTGCATTTGGATCGGCAGCGCTGCATCTTGCATATGTGGCTGCGGGAAGATTGGATGGATTCTTTGAGAACGATCTAAATGCGTGGGATCTATTAGCCGGTGCAGTTATGGTTGAAGCGGCAGGCGGTCGTGTGAGCGATGTAGTCGGTGATCCGTATTGTCTCGCCACACGTCATATAGCTGCAACGAATGGGAAACTTCATGATCAATTGCTGCGCGATTTGGATCTTGATGTTCCTCTTGCGTAGGGAAAGAGGGGACGATGAGCATGGGTGCCAATGCGGTCCGGCGAATGGAGGAAATCTCCTCATTGCCGATTTATCGGCATCGCCAAGAAGGGTTATTGACAGATTTATACCAGTTAACGATGATGTATGGTTTTTATAAAAGCGGTCGCATGGAACAACATGTTGTATTTGACGTTTTTTATCGAACGAATCCGTGTGATAACGGCTATGTGATTTGTGCGGGACTTGAGCAAGCGGCAGTATACTTGCATCATTTGCAATTTTACTCAGAAGAAATATCGTATTTGCGCAGTTTGGGGTTATTTGACGAAGGATTTTTGGCGGAATTAGAGCAGTTTCGTTTCACTGGAACGGTACATGCCATTCCTGAAGGTACCGTCGTTTTTCCACATGAGCCACTTATTCGGGTGGAAGGTAGGATTTTTGAGTTGCAATTGATCGAATCTGCGTTGTTGTGTTTTGTTAACCACCAAAGTTTGATTGCTACGAAAGCAGCTCGCATTGTGCAGGCGACACTCGGCGGAGGAGTGATAGAAGATACACAGCCCACGAGTGAATTTGGATTACGCCGAGCACAGAACGGGGATGCGGCCATTTTTGGTGCCCGCGCGTCGTACATTGGTGGATGCACAAGTACGAGCAATGTAACAGCAGGGTACAATTTCGCCATCCCTGTGTCGGGAACACAAGCGCATAGTTGGATTCAGAGTTTCGATTCGGAGATTGAGGCGTTTCGAGTCTACGTGGCTGCGTTCCCAGACCGTGCGGTTCTGCTCGTTGATACGTACGATGTGTTGCATTCGGGAGTTCCCAATGCGATTGTGGTTGGACGTGAATTGCGTGAAAAAGGTTTTGATTTGCTTGGTGTGCGTATCGATTCAGGTGATTTGTCCTATCTGTCCAAAGCGTCGCGCAGGTTACTTGATGAGGCAGGATTTCAAAATACGCAAATTATCGCTTCTGATGATCTGGATGAAGATACGATTCGAGATCTTATGTTGCAAGGTGCAAAAATTGACGGATGGGGTGTAGGAACTGCACTGATTACGGCAAAAGGGTGTCCAGCTCTAGGCGGGGTGTACAAGCTTGCGGCAGAAGAGAAGGAAGGCCGTTTCATTCCGCGAATCAAAGTTTCTGAAAATCCACTCAAAGTTACAAATCCAGGAAAAAAGAAAGTGGTTCGTTTTTATGTTAACCAACAGGCAAGTGCGGATCTGATCATGTTGGATGACGAAGTAACGCCACAGGGTGAACCTGTGACCCTATTTGATCCGATTCACACGTATAAGCGGAAGACCGTACGCGATTACACTGTAAAGGAACTACTTGTCCCCATTTTCGAAAAGGGGGAAATCGTATATGAATTACCTCAGCTTGAAGACATTCGTAGTTTTACACAGCGAGAATTAGCGGCGCTTTCAAGCGAGACAAGACGACCTAAAAATCCGCACATTTATCATGTGGATTTGAGCTTGCCATTGTGGGAATTAAAAAGAGATTTAGTTGCTCGGAGACGAAATCCCTTGTGAACATATAAAACTTGATCCAGATATTCATTAGTTTGGTGGTTGACTGACAAACTGTTCAACAAGGTGGGAAATGTGAGCTTCGATGAGATTGGCTTGAGTTTCAGTAACCCCATTGCTGCAAATGGCGAGGGCGATGGGGTGATGATGCACTTGGAAAATGGCTGCATTGTGAAATTCATTTGGCCAATCACCCGTAACTTGTAGGATTTTGGAATGTGTCGATAATCCAGCCGCTATTCGATTGTTTTGTTGCACTTGTGTCAGATCCATCATCAAAGGTGCAAGTGAATGGGGGTGCGCTTGATTCATGCTATACAGGTAACTAAGATAGAGCGTCAAATCGTAAGGGGTTAGAAGTTTTGGATCAGACAGGGTTTCATGACTGCCCACGCTACTCATGAAACTATCGATCTCGGCAGGACCTAATTTGCGAATGAGCATGTTGATCGCAACCACATCGCCATTGACAATCGCGGCGTGAGCAAGTTGTGTAACGGTCAGTGCTGTGCCTTGTGGGAGTCCGCCGATGAAGCCGGATCCTGCTTGTTTATCTGTATTTTGTACATGAACAATGGTTTGTGGACTTAGTTGCCGATTGGCAATTTGACTGTAGAGATCAATGACGACCGGGAGTGCAAGTGTCTGTGCAGTATTAAATGAATTGTGTGCTTGCCAACCAAATTGTGCTCCTGTGACTAGATCCACTCCTGAAACGCCAAATGTGCCTGGTTGCTTTTGTAAATACAGTTCGATTTGTCTGGTGAGTGCTAGATAGGCTCCTGTCGTATAGGGAAGGGGTTGCGATTTTGCTGTGATTTGCATTACGTCTGCTCGTATATGATCATACAGTTGTGAAAATCCGGAAACAGTCATCCACTTGACTCCCACACCTAATAGGACTGCTATGATCAGCACAACAGTTGCGCGGCCAAGACGTAAGCGTTTACGGCGATAAGCTTTCATAGAAGCAGTTTTCTGTGTGGGTTTGGCTTTTGTCGCACCTTTACGTCGTTTGTTGCTCTGTTTATGGGATGGGTTTGGTGATTGTGAGTAAGTGGAAGCGAGCGATTGGATCGGTCGCCGTTCGTTTGTATGTTTCTGTGAAGAATGTTGATTTTGAGTGGTATGCTTATTATTTGATGATTTACCAGATTCTTTTTTTCTTGTGGGTGACTTTTTGGTTGGAAACTTGTGAAAAGGACTATACATGTGAAATCATCCAATCTATATTAAACTTATACGCTTTTTCTTTCCCTCGTTGTTAATCTATCATATAGATGACAAACTAGCGATGGATGATTATTTTTCTACTGGAGGCGAGTTTTAAATGAATGATATTCGGATGATTGTACCCACCAGTCAAGTGGCGCGGGTTACTCAGATAAAACCAGCAGTAAGTGAAACCAACTTGACCCGCCCGGGCCGTATTCTTGTTGTGGATGATGAGCAGGGAATTAGCGATTTTCTGCTGTTTGGTTTGCGTGATGAGGGGTACGACGTGATGTGTGCGCATGATGGTGAAGAGGGGCTGGAGTTACTTGAGCGATTTAAGCCACATATCGTTTTGCTAGATATCATGCTTCCTGGAATTGATGGCTTTGAGGTTTGTCGTCTCATGAAAGATCGGGCAAGGGTTGCCATCATCATGCTCACGGCACGTGACGATGTTACAGATCGCGTGAAAGGACTTGTTACGGGAGCAGATGACTATGTTGTTAAACCATTTTCTTTCGCAGAACTTAAAGCGCGCATTGAAGCACGATTCCGCAACCAGTTTCCAGAACTTTCTGCAGTGACACGAATCGGTAAGTTTGAAGTGGACAAGGTGCAAAAATTGATTCGCTATGAGGGAGTTGCGATCGGACTATCTCGTACGGAATATACATTGCTAGAAATTCTATTGGAAACCCCTGGTGTGGCTTTGACGCGGGAACAAATCATGTCACGAGTCTGGGGCGATGATTTTACGGGTGAAGATAATATTCTTGAAGTCTATATTCGTTACCTTAGGCACAAATTAAATGATACAAAGCGCCAACTCATTCGCACGGTGCGTGGAGTTGGGTATCGTGTCGATCTTCAGTAGATTAAAAAACTTTCGTATCCGCAACCGAAATGTTGCAGGTAGTTTGACGCGCAATTTGTACGCGCGCTACGTTTCGGTTGTAGTTATTTTACTTATGCTCGTGGCAGCGATTCAGTTTGAATCGCTACATAGCGCGCTTGTAGTGGCGAATGAAAATAACTTATCGTTTGCACTGCGTGACGCTTTGTCCGCATCATCACTTGAACACAGTGTTTCGCCAGAGTCCTTTACAAAAATCGCTCCGCATTTATTGATGTCACTCAGTATGCGTGGGATTAACGTTAGATTATATGATCACAATTTGCATCCGATCGGAGAGCGGTTATCGCGCTATGATCCTGCCGATTTGGTGCCATTACAACCGCAGATGCTTGCTGTCATGAATCAAAATGAAACGCGTATTTGTCTAATTGCGACAGCGTATGTTACGCAATCACACGGACAGATGTTGCTATTAGGCAAAATTGGCGCACCTGGTCACGTGGCCGGGTATGTAGAACTTGGGTATCCTGAATCGTTGTTATATCCTATTTTATTACAACAAGCACTTAAGTTTTTGCTCATTAGTTTATTGGTAGTTGTTTTTGTTGCGGCCATTCTTATCCCCGTGATTCGAGCTCCACTACGTCCGTTACATCGGTTGATTGAGACTGCGTTACGTATACGGGCGGGCGCATTTCAAGAGCGCTTTCCACTGGTGGGAACGCATGAAACGGTGCGACTCGCAGAGATTATCAACGATGCGCTAGACCTTCTGGCAAGTTCAGTCAAACGCGAGCAAGAGGCGACTGAACGTATGAAACAGTTTGTATCGGATGCTTCGCACGAATTGCGGACACCACTGACGGCGATTCGTGGATTTACTGATGTTTTACTGCGTCGTCTTGATTCCTATGTGCAAGAATTGGATATTTTGCAACGCGGAGAGAATACAGACGAAGCGTTGACAGGGGCTGTCTTGACAAGACTCGTCCTCAACGCAGAAAAAATTACAGGGATGCGGCAAGGACTTCTGACCATGCAGCAAGAAACTGCGCGATTGGAGGAACTTGTACGGGATTTATTGCAACTGGCCAAGTTAGAAGAAAGTTTGACGCCGCAATTAGAACAAGTGGAATTGTCTGCATTAGTGACAATGTTGCAGCCCCAATTTCAGGTTTTGGCTGGCGCAAGGCGAATTTTTTACGATCTTGAGTCAGTGGTCATAGCTTGTGATCGAAATATGCTACAGCAAATTTTATATAATGTTATTACGAATGCAATTCAACATACAGATCCAGAGCAAGGTATGATTCAAGTTTGTTTACAAGAGAATGAAAAACGAGGTGCGTTGCTTAAGGTGATCGATAATGGACCTGGAATTGCAAAGGAACAGTTAGATCGCATTTTTGACCGTTTCTATCGGGCTTCAGGTGCGCGCGAACGTCAACCTGGTGGGGCGGGACTTGGTCTTGCCATTGTGGCGGAAATTGTTCGCGTACATAGTGGTCATATTTGGGCAGAAAGTGAACTTGGCGTCGGAACGACGATGTTTGTAGAATTATAGAAGATGGGGGAGGAAGATAGCAAATGGAAGTGATCAAAATTACCCCCCGCGGATATTGTTATGGCGTAGTAGATGCTATGGTACTCGCGTCGCAAGTGGCAAAGCAGCCTGATTTACCGCGTCCAATTTATATTTTAGGTATGATTGTGCATAACCAATACGTGGTCGAGGCTTTTGAAAAACAGTCTATTATTACGTTAGATGGTGAGAATCGATTAGAGATTCTTGAGCAGATTGATCATGGAACTGTTATTTTTACGGCTCATGGTGTGTCGCCGATGGTGCGTGAGCGAGCGCGAATGAAAGGGTTGACTGTAATTGACGCCACCTGTCCTGACGTGACGCGCACACACAGTTTGATTGCAGAGAAAGTGGCTGAAGGGTACGATGTTGTATACATTGGTAAGCATGGGCATCCAGAGCCTGAAGGTGCGATAGGTGTGGCACCTGATCACGTGTATCTGGTTGAAAAACGTGAGGACATTGAAGGACTTCCTGATAATCTTGGGCGCCTTGGAGTGAATCAAAGTGGAACGAAAGATGAACAAACACGCATTATCGTAACTAATCAAACGACAATGAGTCAATGGGATATCGCTGAACTCGTTGCGCTAGTGACAACGCGTTTTCCTGATGCTGAAGTCTTCAATGAAATTTGCAATGCGACACAGGTTCGTCAAAACGCAGTTGCGGTGCAAGCTAAAGGGGCTGATTTGTGTCTTGTTGTTGGGGATCCGCGCAGTAATAATTCTGGACGATTGGCACAAGTCGCAACAGAAATTGCAGGAGTAAAGGCTTATCGTGTTGCGGATGTTACGGAGATCAAATTAGAGTGGTTACAGGGTGTAAAAAAAGTTGCTGTAACGTCAGGCGCTTCGACACCAACGCCCATCACGCGCGGAGTGATCGATTTTTTAGCACAATTTGATTCGGATCGAGAGGAAACCTTTCAGAATGATCACGTTGTTGATTTTGAGCATTTATTGCCGACTGGTCAGTTGAAACGAGAGTGAACCGATCGACTTTGCTAGAACTGGCATGGGATACGAGCGTACAAAAAACGGACAGCGGTTGAGTGAGTGAATAGTTGGTTAGACGTTTCGTTTTGGGTTTGAACTCTATACGATTCGTGGGCTTGCGAAGATGCAGATGCGCTGTGAATTGGCACTCTGCGTGAACGCCAGTGGCACAAATTTTCTCAAAAAGGGTCTTTGAAAGGTTCCGTTTCTGAAAAAAATGAGGACAGCGCAAAATGCTTGATACGATTGGTTGTTGTTTTATCCTGGGTTGCTTAGGTGCAAGAATACATGTAGTGCAACAATGTGTATTCTTGCACTACATGTATTCTTGGTGCATCATTGTCAGAGTGTTGCGCACACTTTGGGCATATGACCATAGGATAGGGGCATAGACTTCGTTAAGGGGGACATGTCCCATGTTGTGGCGTGGCAAAAATGTAAACGCAGAGGATGATTACGTATATCATGACATAGGGTTTCAAGATTATGGGCACGCAGTAGGATTTGTTCAATATATGCTACGCAGACTGGGGTTCTATCAAGGCCCTGTGACGGAACATTTTAATCAGTGGACAGAAGAAGCGCTGAAGCACTTTCAAATGAGCCAGCGTAGCGCGATTACCGGGCGAATGGATCAACGAATGTGGAATTTGCTAATTGGGGTTGCGGTAAATCATCGTATCTTGCAAAATGAGGTAGGGCCGCAGTTCGTTAACCATTTTACGGTGGCTCAAATGGGATAAGAGGATGGACAAATGGTATGCATGTACAGGCAACGATGCACTCTGAATTAAATCATGAGCGTGTTGTAATCGAGTCGAAAGTCGCTGAGTCATGGATCGGAGAATACCTTAATAAGGAAATAAAAATGCCGATTTCACTTCGATTTGCTGCAGCGCCATTTGAAAATAAACCTCATTTGGTGATTGGCTTACGTGATCAAGGACGGGGAATTGACCTTTTAATTCCTGTAAACCAGTGCGATGCGTTGTTGCTAGCTCCACTTGGAATGATCGTTCAGGTAGATGGAACGAACCGAAGCAAACAAGTAGCGATCGACTTTGATGAAGAAGCATTCATTACATTTGTAGAGCATGTGGAAAGAATGCATAAAGAGTTGCCGCATCACGAGGTGTGGAGCGCGCTTGCTGCTGTTTTTGTTGAAGTATAGTCTGGTGAATGTCTGTCATGGATGTTGGGAATCGCGCGAAAAGTCGAGCGGTACGAGCTTGCCGATCGGAAATGCGCGATTTTCTTTTGTCCCTAGCACCTTGCCATAAGCCATAATGCCATCTAGATAATCTACAATAAATAGATCTGTTGTTGTCTCAATTCCGTAAGTGATCCCTGCTTCGATGTTGGCTGGGTCTGTTAGATAGGACTTTGCTAAGAAATAGCGTTGTTCATAAACTTGATATTCATTTGTAACGCCATTTTCGATAGCTATTTTAGCGCTGTTTTGACAACGTCTCATTTCATCTTGCAATTTTTTATTTGACATCTCGCTGAGTAGCTGGCTTTGCATAATGATCCCCCCCATGAAAGATTTCTTCCTCTATGTTACCATAAGGACAAGACAAGCACAGGGGGCATTTAAGCCATGTTGCCGGATCGACCTACTTTACAAGATTGTCAAGCATTTCATGAATGGTTAGATGAAGAAAAGGGTTTCTCGCAGGATCTTCCACTTAACGTGATGTTACTTGTGGAGGAAGTTGGAGAGGTTGCAAAAGAAGTACGAAGATTACAGGGGACTCTTGGTTACCCCGATCTTGTCACGAGGGAAGAAGAAGCACGTGAACATTTACGTGATGAATTAGCAGATTGCTTAGCCTATATTGTAAAATTATCGAATTATGTTGGAATTGATTTAGAGGTAGCCTATGTACGTAAGATGCGTTATAACATGGTTCGAGAATGGAACGAGTAGAAAGGAACGATGGAGATGAAACGTGTCCGAAAAGCAGTAATTCCAGCTGCAGGTTTGGGAACTCGCTTTTTACCTGCAACAAAAGCGCAGCCAAAAGAAATGTTGCCACTTGTAGATAAGCCGGCGATTCAGTATATCGTGGAGGAGGCGGTTGCAGCTGGAATTGAAGACGTTCTCATTGTGACAGGGAGATCCAAACGGGCGATTGAAGATCATTTTGACCGCTCAGTAGAGTTGGAAATGCATCTAGCTGAACATGAGAAGCGTTCGACACTTGAAGCTGTACAGCATATCTCGCGTTTAGCAAACATCCATTACATTCGTCAACCAGAATTAAAGGGACTTGGGCATGCAGTCTATATGGCTCGATCGTTTGTGGGATCGGAGGCATTTGCAGTGTTGCTTGGTGATGATATTATTTATTCGGAGAAACCAGCATTGTCTCAACTCCTAGAAATTTACGACCGTTGTGGTGTGAGTGTGGTAGGTGTAAAACCTGTTCCCAAAGAGAGTGTTTCAAGTTATGGGATTATCGCAGGTATTAGTTCAGATGAAGTAGAATATCGTGTGTCAGATTTGATTGAAAAGCCATATGTGCACGAGGCGCCGTCTAATCTTGCGATTGTAGGACGTTATGTCATTACACCAGATATCTTTTCGATTATTGAAACAACACCTCCTGGGAAACAAGGAGAGGTGCAACTGACAGATGCGCTACGGAGTTTAATGTTGCGAGATGGGCTATCAGCATGCAAAATTGATGGACTGCGTTTCGATATTGGCGATAAGTTAGGATATATTAAGGCAACAATCGGGCTCGCTTTAACACGTTCAGATATGAGAAGTGATGTGATGCGATATATGCATGAGGTATTAGAATTAGAAGAGAGAGCGCACGGACCCCATGCCATGTGATGGTCGGTCTGATTAGGGAGAGAAGCACATGGAGCATAAATCTCAATTTCTAAGAACATTAAGGAACCTAGACGGGAAATTATTTGGTGGATATCGCGACTTAAAAGGTGTATTTGATATTGGATCGTATATTTTATCGATTGATCGTGTTCAGGCAGATCCTTTCGCGCCACCATCGCGTATTCGCGGATTTATTGATGCCGATTTGTTGCGTCTGAATCGCGATATGTGGATGAATATGGATCGTCGGGTGGCTGTGGAAGATTTTTTGACGCGAAGATTGGTGTATGCTCTGAAGGAGCTTGGCTTAAAGCGACGCGGAAGCGGCCGTAGTGGCCTTATCGTAATTGATACGCCGAAACAGGTTGTTTTACCACGGAGTAGTGTGTGTATATCGGAGTCTGGGATTGAAGTTCGCTTAGCTGTTGGATTACCAGCGAACAGCCGTAGAATTAGGGCAAAAGATGCAGAAGCAATGTTTTTTGAGGATCTTCCGTTCATTTTATATCATGCATTTTCCCGTTCGGAATTTCCCTTTGCAGAGTTGGAAGCGCATATTGCTTTATATCTGGATCAGTGTTTTATACGTCGCTCGCTTGAAGCGAATGGACTCGTATCGTTTATTGGGAACGGATCTATTTTAGCACGGCAAAATGGAATCAGTGAGTTTCCTATGGATGCGAAATTTGTACAACCTTTTGAATCGCCTCGTTCTACGCTAGTCGAGTGGACGTTGCCTAGTGGTCGCAAAGTAGATGGAATGGGAATTAAAAAAGGGGTTACATTAATTGTCGGCGGTGGATTTCACGGGAAAAGCACACTCTTGCAAGCGATTATGCGTGGAGTCTATCATCATATTGCAGGAGATGGACGAGAATTTTGTATTACCGATGAAACAGCTGTTAAAGTGCGTGCGGAAGATGGTCGACGAGTGAGTCGGGTTGATATTTCAGGTTTTATTTCAAATCTTCCACGCGGACGTTCTACAACTGCGTTTAGTACACAAGATGCCAGTGGTTCTACTTCACAGGCTGCCGCTATTATGGAAGCTTTAGAACTCGGTACACAAGTCTTGCTAATGGATGAGGATACAAGTGCAACTAATTTTATGATACGCGATGCACGCATGCAAGCATTAGTTGCAAAAGGGAGAGAGCCGATCACACCTTTTGTGGATCGAGTGCAAGAATTGTATCGCGTGTTTGGCGTGTCGAGCATTTTGGTTATTGGCGGTTCAGGGGATTATCTTGATGTAGCGGATATGGTGTTATTAATGGATGAATATAAGCCAATTGACGTAACAGAAGAAGCGAAGCGCGTAAAACGTGATTTTCCAGCACAGAGAATGGTGGAAGTGACGACGTCTTTGACTCCTGCGCGAACTCGCGTTCCTAAACTACAGTCTCTTGGTACAAAAGTAGAGCGGATGGATGTAAAGTCGCAATGGACAGTGCAGTATGGTGATGAGTTTGTAGATATTGGTGCTTTGGAGCAATTAATTGAAGAGAGTCAGACGCGAGCTGCTGTCGCATTAATTCGCTATGCTCTCACGAAGTTTGTCGATGGTGAGTTGTCTCTTCTTGATGTGGTCAAGTGCACACGAGAGGAGGTGTATCATAGAGGCTTTGCCGGAATTAGTATGGAGGACGGGTGTTCAGGGTTTTATGCACTACCACGAGCATTTGAAATCGGGATGATATGGAATCGAATTCGTGGATTGATGATTAGATGAAGTTTTCCTTTTGTGCTAAGTTTTGAGATTTGCATGTGAGAGTAGAGTATACATATCTCTGCAGATAAGCGCAGGGATCTTTTTATGAATTTAGAGGGAACGTATATTCTGGTTGTTCTCCTGCGAAAAGGGGGAAAACAGTTGTGTTTTTCGCTAGAGGCATGAAAGCGGGATGTTTGATATTACAGTTTGCAAATTCCCAAGATGATATGTAGTGATGCGATTGAACAAAGGATTTTTCGTTGTCATCTCTAACAGAGTTGATATGAGAGCTTGACCGCAAGGACTCAATTACTCGATGTGTTTTCAAAGGGAGAGATGACACTATGGGCAATGTTTGGAGGATGAAACACGGAGGAAGTCAAATGAAACGTATAACGATGCTTTTTGCAAGTGCAAATCTGGCTTTTTTCCTGTCTGGGTGTGCCACGATTGGCGCCCTGCCGCAAGGGCAATTTCCAACTCCCGTGACCATGGGAGATGACACACTGCTGTGGGGGCCAGAAATTAAGCCGGAAGCATTGCAAATGATCGATCATAGTACGATGTTCTGTCACTTAACCATGTATGAACTCTCTGATATGGACATTCTAGACGCACTAAATCAAGCGCAGAAGCGAGGGGTTCAGGTTGAAGTTGTTGTAGATGCAACTGAACCGCATTCACAATCTATCGCGATACCTTATTTACATGCGCATCACATTCCTGTAAGGACATTATCTATACCTGGTGGGATTTCTCATATTAAATCACTCGTGGTTATGACAAGTCGAGGAATGGAAGCTCTATTGGGGGGGATGAACTTTGGCGCATACAGTTGGGGGAACCATGATGCATCTGTTTACTTTGCTCGTTCTGCTACGGAATTCGAAGGACTTTTTCAACAAGACTATGCACGTGCAGGTGGAAATCCTGAAACTCCATTAGCCTATCCTCTGC
>JAKACV010000007.1 GCA_021821085.1 Bacillota bacterium
AGCCCTTCTTGTTGTTCAAAACATTCAATTGCAACACCTGGTCCCATGACTTCTGACAAACCATAAATGTCAATCGCCTTTAACCTGAGCTTCTCTTCTAATGTGTGGCGCATTTCCTCAGACCACGGTTCTGCTCCAAAAATCCCATATTCCAAACTTGTAGCTCGAGGGTCTTTTCCCATGGCCGCCATCTCTTCTGCGATGTTTAACACATATGACGGCGTACCTGCAATCCCTCTCGGGTTGAAATCTTCTAAGATCGTAATTTGCCGTGGCGTATTCCCACCAGACATGGGGATGAGCGTTACTCCAAGGCGCTCGGCCCCATAATGTAAGCCAAGTCCACCTGTAAACAATCCATACCCGTAGGTATTCTGAAATAAATCACCTGGACGCCCACCCGCAGTGACCATGGCGCGCGCAACAATCTCCGACCAATTGGCTAGATCACGTACTGTATATCCGACAATCGTTGGTTTTCCCTTCGTCCCGGATGACCCATGAATGCGAACAACCTTTTTTTGATCTACTGCAAACAGGCCAAACGGATAATTCTCCCGTAAATCAGACTTTTTCGTAAACGGAAGTCTGCGCACATCATCCAGCGTTTTGATTTCATCTGGCATAACACCGAGCGCATCAAAAGCCTTGCGATAGAAGGGAACGGAAGTATACACGCGTTCAACGGTTTTCTTTAAACGGTGTACCTGCAACTTCTCCAGTGACTCCCTGTCCATCGTTTCAATTTTAGGCTGATACATTGAACTTCCTCCCCTCCCCATCTCCACTTGATTTCACTTTATCTCACGAATATCTTAGATAAATTTCATCCCTTCAAAGGGTTGGTTGCACGCTTTGCAGTAATAGATCGCTCGGCACGCAGTAGGACCAAACATGCTCACGACTTCCGTATCTGAAGCGCCACAATAGCTACAAGAGAGAGCCTTGTGTGGCTCAAACTCAGCAGAAGGCGGAGCAATGCCAAAGTCATGTATTTTTTTGCGACCTTCCTCAGTAATCCGATCCGTCGTCCATGACTCATCCATCACAAATTGCACGTCTACACTTGCCACTCCCTCAATCCTTACAAGCTTGCTTTCTACCTGTGAACGCATGAGATGAAGCGCTGGGCACCCGACAAAAGTCGGAAGAAGTTTGACCGTAACACGGCCCTGGTGATGATCGACGTCGTAAATCATCCCTAGTTCAGCCAAACTGACTGTTGGCATCTCTGGATCTTTTATCTCTCCTAACGCTGAGACGACACATTGTAAAAAGGAGTCAGACGCTTCAGACACTTCCTTTGGCCGTGAAGAAAACGTGAAATTGCGCATCATACGTCCACCTCCCTACCAGGTTGCAATCAGATCCGAGCGATATACTTCCGTCATCATGTCCAACAGTTGTTGCAAATCTGATGTGTGAACTCCCAGGCGACCGTTCCCAGTCATCACATGTGGTGTTCCAGGCCACATCAATTCAGTACGGTCAAACAGAGGTTTCACTTGCTGTGTCCATTTATCAGATAAAGCGCTTTCAGAAATCGGAAAAATCCCCTCTTTACGTAAAATTTCGTTAGATCGGCCAAGCGAAAATAAATCAGTCAAGTCCGGCCAAATTGTGATTACCGCATTTTCCAAGCGTCCCTTCGCCTCTCCTTTGGCTACTCCAAGCCGTTCAAACCAAGTTTCCATATGCAACAAATGGTAGCGTTCTTCGCGCAGGATTTTTTGCACACCTTTTTGCAGCGGTGTGTAATTGGTTTGCAGCAATTCTTGCAAGCGGATGTGGTCGAAAACATCATAAAAATAACCTCTTGCAATCGTATATGCCCAATCATGATTGGGGCGTTCGAGCACACGTGCATTTTGACGTTTTTCTTTAGTCCGCGCAAACGCTAACTTATCAGGGTCACCTTCTCCAAGTTCACTTAGCAATTCAAAATAAAACGTGGCATGCCCCACTTCATCTTGAGAAATAGAACTAAAAGCGATGTCTTCTTCTAAATCAGGGGCAATCCCCAGCCATTCAGAACTGCGATGCCCTATCGTGAGTTCGTCATCAGCCATCTGATATAGCAGGTCGATCAAAGCTGTACGGTAATTGTTTGATAGCTGTTGCTCTGCCTGATTCATCCCTCTTCACCTCTCGTTCATTATAAAAATCAATCAATGCTCTTTGATATCGTTCACCAGATCATCCACGGTAATGGCCACTTGTTTAAATGTTTTCCATTTTTTTGCATTTTCTGCATAGCCAGAAACTTCCCGATAATTTTTGTTCAACATCTGATTCGCAAAGAAATCCTGATCCTCATACGAAGTTGCATGAACATGCTCTTGTTTGACCACCCAAATATTCACCGCTTTCTCCCGCCGCAAAAAATTTTCGCGCGCAACCTGATGCGCTAATTTGGCAGAAGGAGCGACAACACTTCCCACATGAACATGGTGACTCAAATCATCTCTTTGAATAAAAACCTCGTAGACCTCATAATGAGCACTGCGTTCTTGGTGTTCCACACTCACTCCTCCTTATCTTGTAGATGACGAACGCGCTCTTACTACTACGCCATGGCCTCTATCACTTGACCCGCTCGTATCATCGCGTCGCGCACCCATTTCTGATCCTCGTGCGCTTGCCGACGCAATTCAATCCGCGCTTGCGACTTAGGCCCTGAATTATGTTGAACCATATAAGAGAATTTTTCCCAATCCGGTTCAGTATACGTCCATAACTTTGTTTCCGCATGATAAGCAAGCTGGTTGTCTGGAAGGGTCATCCCTAGTGATAAAACACGTGGAACATAGCGGTTAATAAACTTTTGTCGCAATTCCTCATTTGTCCTCGTACGAATTTTATATTCCATCATCCGCTGTGCTCCGCTTGACATTTCAGGCGGTCCAAAGAAAAACATCATTGATGGCCACCAACGGGTCACAGCCGCTTGAAGCATCTCACGTTGCTCTGCTGTGCCTTCCGCCAGCGATAGCACCACGGATTCTCCATGTTGCATATGAAAACTTTCTTCTGCACAAATCCGCTGTAAAACTCGCGCATACGGACCATATGAACTCTCTAACAAAGATGCCTGAGTAATAATCGCGCCACCATCCACGAGAAAGCCGATAATTCCCGCGTCCGCCCATGTTGGCGCTTCCATATGAAATACATTATGAAATTTCACTTTATTTACAAATAAATCCGTAATCATATCATCCCGCACTTTGCCAAACGGTTTGGCAGCGTCTTCAGCGACGCGAAGCAATAGTTGCCCGTGTCCGATCTCATCTTGCACTTTCGCAATGAGCGCGAGTTTGCGGCGTAAATTTGGTGCTTTGGGAACCCACTCTTTTTCCGGATAAGCCCCCATCACTTCGCTAATTCCATGCATGTGGATTTGCTTAATCACCAATTTACGATAATCGTCTGGCATCCAATCTGTCGATTCAATCTTTTGTCCTTGCTGGATTCGATCCATAAAAATTTGCAATTGCACATCACTCATTGCCGACCCCACCTTTCTTTCGTTTGTACATAGATACAAACAAATACTTGCTTGTTTTTGGCCAAAATGAATACTTATCAAAATACCCGATAGAATCATTGTATTCTATAAGGTATATATATTCAGAAAATTAAACATGAACTGTAATTCCCAAAATGAACTACTGTCTTTTCAAAGCCCCATACAAAATAATAGAAGAGAAACGCTTTGCTATGTCTTCAGGGGATAAATCGCCATTCTCGTTGTACCACTCATAAACCCAATTCCCCACAGAAAGAATCAACAGTCGCAAATATTTTAAATCGTCTGAGGTAAAAATGCCTTCTTGTGTACCATCTTCTAATAACTGAACCCAGAGCTGCTCATAAGCATCTCGCTTTTTCTGAATAAACGAGCGACGTTCTTCACTTAACGCCGTCCATTCTTGCAAAAATACTTTCGCGGCATCTTTTTGAGTAGTCACAACACGAATGTGCTCAATTAATCCGCGTTCCAATTTCTCGGAGGCAGTCCCCTCACTTGTGACGATAGGTGTTAGCACTTGCAAAAAAACATCCGCCCCCTCATCGACGATATGGAATAATAAATCTTCTTTCGATGCGATATGCGCGTATAGACTGCCGGAAAGAATGCCTTTCGCTTCAGCAATGTCGCGAATAGTCGTCCCATGGTACCCTTTGCGGCTAAATAATTTTCTAGCCGCTAGGAATATTTCCTGTTTGGGATTAGATTTACTCACTGTATCTCCCTTCCAACTCAACAAGGCGCATAATTTATTACATACATGAAAATTTGAATAAATTGTTGATATATCGAATTATAGCGGATAAAAATGAACTTTCAATAGATAAATATGGTTAATGTGTGCCTATTCTACGAATTATTATCCGAATTAAAACATTGAAAAAAACAAGATATTTGTATATTTTTAAACAAGCAAGCGCTTACTCATTATCTAGCATTGCCAGATCTTCACCAGCAATCACTTTGAAGGAAGGGAGAGTAGAAATGAAATCTGGATTACACAGAGGGCATCGCGAGTCCATTGACATCTTAGTTACTGAAGACATGTGTCCTGCCTTTGGTGGAAATATAGTACACTCCGTACTATCCACCGTGACAATGGTTTATTACATGGAATGGGTCAGTAGACTTATTATCTTACCTTTTTTGGAACCTGATGAAGAAGGCCTTGGCATCACCATTTGCATCTCTCACATGGCGCCAGCACCACTAGGCAAAGAGGTCACTTTCTACGCAGAAGTGTCTGAGGTCACCGTTCGAAAAGTGATTTGCAACGTCTGGGCTGAACATGATAAAGCGCGCATCGGGGAAGGTGTATTTACACAAATTGCAAAATATAAGGTTGATATTTTGCAGCGCATCGAATCCATGAAATAAGAGAATGTACAAACTTGAATACACTTACAGGCGTTGCTCAGTAGGAGCTACGCCTGTAAGTGTATTCGAAGCAGGGCCAGAATCAACCCGATTTACAATGGCTCGGTATTCACAAAACAAATAGTCGAATACTCTCAAAAACGCATGACATCTATACTCTAAAAAGTATAAATGTCTCACTTCGACTCATTCACGTAATAAACTTGACCCTTGCCGAGTTTGCTCGATCGCCTCGAGTGCCTCCCCCACATCTGTCGTTCGATATCCGCTCCTGACTCCCCAGTAATAGAAGAGTAGAGAGATAATAGCCACCGTGACCATATCCCATGGATAAGGGATCCAATTTTTCAATTCTCCCAGTTTTGTTGATCCCACATAAGTGAGTGCAAGCATGGTGATCAAATATACGATCAGCCAAAGGCCACTCACCATGGATTGCATACTTGGACGCTCAATTTGGTTTGGCATGCTCAATGCAAAAATGGCATAGATGACAATTCCAATGAGCAGGGCAATGAGAAGTTTAGAATCAATTACCCAGCCAGTCCAATAAATAATCAGTGATCCAATAACAAAAGCCAACGGAGCAATGATCGAAGCTCCCTTCAAACGATACGGACGAAATGCCTCGCCTGCTGTCCTTCTTAACACAGCCAAAGATACAGGCCCAATGATATACGTAAAAACCGTCGCCGACGACACCAATCCGACAAGAGATTGCCATGAAGGAAACGGAAGAAGGAAAATAAGCCCCAATACAAAAGCGGTCGTAAGCGAAACCACTGGAATGCCTGTCCGCGGATCTATTTTGGTTAAGGCCTTAGGAAAATATCCATTATTCGCCAACGCATAAAGTACTCGCGTCGTAGAAGCGATATAGACATTGCCCGTACCTGCCGGAGAAATGATGGCATCTGCATACAAGAGAATAGCCAACCAACCTAAGTTTAAACTGACTGCCAATTGCGCAAATGGTGCATTAAATGAAATGCTTGTCCAACCATGTTGTAACGCTATAGGACTGATACCTGCGATAAACACCAATTGTAAGAGGACATACAGGATGATACCGACAAAAATTGAGATTAAAAGGGCAAGTGGAATATCCCGTTGCGGATTTCGCGCCTCACCAGATAAGTCAAGCGCCTGACGGAATCCAAGATACGCAAAAACTACTCCCGATGTAGCCACAGCTACAAGAATTCCCGAGGTGCCCTCGGGTGCAAAACCACCCGCTTGAGTGAAATTCCCCCAATGAAGTCCTGATAATAAGAAAATAATAATTGTCGCAACAGGCATGATAAACTTTACAAAAGTGACCGAAGTATTCACTTTTGCAAAATACCTCACTCCGAAATAGTTGGCTAAAAAGAAGCCAAACATTAAAACAGCAGCTAGAAAAAGCCCAGAGCCTGTTAAGAGATTGGTCTTCGAATCCCAAAGTCCCGGCAGCCAGTGAGATGCATATTGCATAACTCCTTCAGCCTCGACAGCAGGTACTGAGGAGTAAGCGATCCAGGCTGCCCACCCCATAATAAAACTAGTGACGTGCCCATGACTGTAATGAGGGTAGCGAGCGATCGAGCCGGACTCTGGTAACATTCCACCAAGTTCCGCATACACTAACCCAATGAGTAGAACAGCAATACCTCCAATAATCCAAGCAATAATGGATGCAGGTCCTGCATCATTTGCGGCATAAAGAGCCCCAAAAAGCCAACCAGATCCAATGATGCCACCGACAGATGCCATGATCAAATCTAACAACGAAAGATCCTTTTTGAATCCAGCATTCATTCAGAAATTCCCCTCTAACCTATATTTTATTCTTACAATAAAAATATTTCGCCTTCTATTCACGTTTTACCAATGTATATGTTTACATGTCGATCACCTCTTTGATTTGAAATAAGCAAGATTCACGCCAAACTAAATATTTTGCTTAATTTTCATGTTAATAGCGGTATTTTAAAGAAAAATTATATTACTCAAGCATTTTAATGTGCAAATTCTTGCGTATAGTGATTTTTTTTGCATGCTAAAGATTGCGCGAAATAGTGATGATTAGAATGTGAAATGTTGATTTCGTATTATCACAAAGACTAAATGGTTAGTCATTAACGAGTCACTATTACATGATTTATTCACTGCTTGTTTCAATTTAACTTAATAACTTGGCTGTTGCAAAAATCTCGTCGTCGAATCCTATTGAAGAAGGGATTGATTGTCGAAGCCATCTAAATTGAGAAGGACACTTCTGAATTTAGTCGAATGATAGGTTACCACCCAAACCAGCACCAAGAAGAACTGTCCACGATGATGGAGCATCTGGTCCACTTGATGGTGTATGTCTACCAGCAGGGATTTAACTGAACTCCTCTGTTCAACTAGCTGACTAAGTTAAAACCGACTGTAATAATTTCCTCAGTTACTCCGCTTTATACGTATGAATAAATTCGACTTGCCATCGAAAATTAGCAAGGGTCAAATGATAAGAGCATTTTGCGCTGTTCTTATTTTTTTCAGAAACGAGACCTTTCAAAGGTCCTTTTTGAGCAAATTTGTGCCACGTGCGGTCACGCATACTGAGCCCGTCGCGAGTTCGACGCAGCCGTGTTTGAGCAAGGAACCAGTATGCATGACCGCACGTGGTAGGTCCAGTTGGTTAACTTTTTCAGGTTGCTGACGAAGGTATCCCCCCACTGATACTATCGAGTCTTACTTAAGTATATATTGATTTTCTTAGACTCACTTATGCAAATCGAGTACAATGAAATCATGTACTATTCAGATTGAGGTGTCCATGTCTATCACACTCATACTAGCAGTAGTTACTGTGGTCTTTCTTGGTGCATTAACGAGAATGACATTTGGTTTTGGCGAAGCCGTGCTAAGTATGCCATTACTTACATTACTTCCGATCAGTTTACATACTGCAGTTTCTTTAATGGGGTTTGTAGGTCTTACAGTCGCCATACTTGCCGTGGTGACAGGCTGGCGTCATATTGACCGAACTGCCCTGATCCCACTAGTCCTTGCTGCTCTTGTTGGTATTCCTGTTGGACTGGTTATGGTTACTTTTATCCCAACAACTGCAATTACAGGGTTACTTGGTGCTGTGCTCATCATTTACGGCATTTACTCGTTAACTCAGCGTTCATTTATTCTGAAGGATACACGATCGAGAGGAATCCATCAACGATGGGGACTCTTATTCGGATTTGCCTCTGGAGTATTCGGCAGCGCATACAACTTTAACGGTGTTCCAGTTGCTATTTATGGTTCATTGCGTGGGTGGCTCCCAAATAAATTCCGCAGCACTATGCAAGCCTATTTTCTTATCTCAGGGACACTCATCGTTGCTGGACAGGGGGTCAGTGGATTGTGGACCGCCGACGTGTTTACCTTATATGGCTTCTCCTTACCAGCTATCGCTGCAGCAACTATCGTCGGTACAATTCTTCATCGAAACATCCCTACATCTAAATTTCAACGGTACGTGTTTCTCCTCATTACAGCACTAGGAACTTTACTACTGGTAAAGTCGATTATTTTATAATTCAGTACCTAATTTAAATACAATGTAAAATTTTTTCACTGAACACTGTTTGTTTTGCCCCTTCCATAAATCGAAAAGTAATTACAACGACTCTGTAGAGCTTTTACGCGCCAAGAGGTTTGCTGTAACAATAATTCATAATCCTCCAAGTGATGAACATGAACATTCCCCAGACAACATTCAACAGGGCCACAGAAAAACTGTGTAAATCACCATTTGTGACGAGCAAAAAAACACTTCTTACTATACTTTTTATCCAAAATAATACTAATTACCATTTTATCATACTGTGCAGCGCGTCGGTAAGTGGCCCGGTCCGATGTAAAATGTAACTTTTTTATAATATTCCATTTGGTGCATCCAAAACAAGCGTTGAAATTTCGTGTCGTGGGTGATGGCCTGTACGAATAGCATTACGGGCATCAATGATGAGAAGTTTTTCTTTTTTTTAATTTGCAAAAAATCCATCATGACCATTTGAATTTCCTTCTATGTGTAATCTCTTGTATTTGATAAGTGCAGTCAACTGTACACAAATTATATATTACTTGATGAGGGACGCCGAACATTCAGAAGGACGATCTTATGATGCATGGTCCATCCGAATTATATTTTCGATCTTCTGAATAGCAAACCGTTCTTAAGGAAAACTAAAATGTCATTGATACCCGTTAGTATTTTATGGGCATCTGTGAATTTCCAAATCTCGAAGGAGGCTGTACCATGGTTGATACTTCCAACGCCTGGCCGAATTATTATGTTGGTTTTTTATGGCTGATTGTTTTTTTTATGTTTACAGTTGGTCAATACCCGCATGAGGGGAAGAATGGCAAATGAATTGGACGAAACAAGTTCGAGAGCACACCTCTGTAAACCTCTCTTGGGACAGGCTACTACCTTCGGAACAACCCATTTACGTTTCGTCCCTTGTGTATAGTTTTGGCGTTTTTACGTTAAGTAGCCTCGTCATCGTCATTGCTTCAGGAATTATCATGGCATCGAAGGATCCAGTTTGGTACCAATTCTCGAGTTTAGGTGCGTATTTACGAAGTGTCCATTTCTGGAGTGTGCAAGCATTCTTTTTCTTCTTGACTCTCCACTTGGTTGCGCAATTTTTTATGTCGTCCTGGCGAGAAGGACGCGGCGCGACCTGGGTACTCGGAGTACTCTCCTTTGCTATAAGTGTGATTACGGCCTTTACTGGTTATTTGAGCCGAGGAGATTTTTTCTCGCAGTGGAATCAGGTGCAAAGCAAAGACGCATTTAATGGAGCCGGACTGGATGGATTCCTAAATATCTTGAACAACGGTCAAGTTTACGGATTGCATATTTCCGTCCTGCCATTGCTTCTGATCTTTCTCGTGGGTTTACACCTTTTAGCGGTGCGTCGACGTGGTGTTGTTCCACCGTATTCGGAAGATAAGGAGAGGGATGTTGAATGAATTGGCCGTATCCCGATGAACGACGATTTCCGATAAAAGATTTTGATTTGATTAAAGAAGGAACTGTGAGTCTCCTCCTCCTCATGGTCGTTATTCTTGTTATTGCGGCATTTGCAGGGGCGCCGTATCGGCCAACCGTGACCAATAAAGACATTGCGTTGAACAATCCCGTATTTTTTGCCCAAACCGCGTTAGGGTACCTCGATGGTTCCGACTCTATCGCAAGCTACGGCCCCCCGTACAATCATGGGTGGCAGGGTCAAACAACAGGCGTGCAATCGATTGCAGAATTTCATCCTCAGACCTGGTGGGGAGTTCCCTATCCGGTTCAACCAGTACAAGATTTCATCTTAACGCCTCTCTCAAGTCTGGCGACAGCTTCGCATAATTCGATACTTAAAGACGCGGTGCAAGTATACCAAACGTCGCCATATAGCCAACAAATGCGGTGGAATGCGAACTATAAGAAGGCCTTGTCTACTGCGAAGGTGGTCGGTCATCAACTCTACATCATTCCTGGCGATTACGGGCCAGTTGATTACCTCATGCAATCAGAACTAGCCATGGCGCAATCTGGGCTTCTTTCAGGTGTTTTGAATTCAGAAACCAACCAAGGGGTCTATCGATGGAATGTACAGAATGACCTATTATTTTTGCAAGGAAAACCTCTTCATGACAAAGCGAAAAACCTAAATATGCTTGGAGAACAATGGGGAATCAACCATGATGAACGCGCATATCCAGGACCCTGGTGGTTGACACCCTACACGTTTTTATATCAGGTGCCGCCTTGGTCTGTGTCGCCCGCAGGAGATCTCATGGCCGCCTATACGGTTGCGATATTATTTCTATTGCTCATGTTTTTACCATGGATTCCTGGGTTAAATCGACTTCCGCGTATTTTACCACTCTATAAACTAATCTGGCGAGGTTGGTACCGCTATCGAAAAGAACATGATTTGTGACATCGAGCACTAAATTTTACAAATGCAAGCATGGAGGCCTAAAGTTCAATGAAGAGTCGTTTTCAATATTTCAACAAAGGGACTCGACTGTGGGGAATCTGGAGCATGTCTTTACTAGTCGGTATATATGGGATGAGTAAGGAGTACGAAGGAATTACAGGGCAAAGTTACTGGTCCCTTCTTCTCGGATCTGTTCTCCTTCTTGTGAGTTATTGGACTTCCGGAAGCATTTTAAGTAGTGCGATACGAATGCGACGAAAGATATCGCGATAAGTGCGATGTCTCTAGCCCCTTTTCTCCACTGGGAAGCATGATCATTGAGTGTTCGGGTATTTGAAAACGGATGATAGCAGGAACCATGATGCATCACTGCCGCGTATATCATGATAAAACCTCTTTTCAATATGAGAAGAGGTTTTATCATGGACGGAGATTCACTCCTCAACCTAGTCTATATTGGATTAAATCAACTTACCATTTGCTGATAATGGTTCGAATCGGGCATTAAAAAATCTTAGCGTGGGTGGCTCATAAACCATTCCCAAACCACTAATATGATTTCTTTTTTCATAGAGTGAGATCACTGAGTCTGCAACCACATCCATGTGGTTATCAGTATAAACCCTTCTCGGAATGGTTAATCGCACTAACTCCAATTTCGGTCGATTATTTTCGCCAGTGATTTTATTCCGACCAGCAGATACAATTCCTCGTTCCATCGAGCGAACGCCTGAATCTAAATAAAGAGCAGCGGCTAAAGATTGGGCTGGAAATTCTTCCTGACGCAAATGGGGAAGAAACTGGCGCGCATCTAAAAATACTGCATGACCCCCAATAGGTCTAACAATGGGCACCCCTGCGTCTAGTAATTGATTCCCCAAATATCTCACTTGATGGATGCGATGCTTAATATAGTGATCATCAATTGCTTCATAAATTCCCTGTGCCATTGCTTCCATATCTCGGCCGGCCATTCCTCCGTAGGAAGGCATCCCTTCGTACAGCACAACCAACTCTCGTGCGCGCGTGTACAAGTCATCATCATTCATGGCAAGAAATCCACCAATATTTACAAGACAATCTTTTTTGCCGCTCATCGTACAGCCGTCGGAATAAGACATCATTTTCTTCAAAATGTCTTTGACAAGCATGTATTCGTAGCCGGGTTCACGTTCTTTGATAAAATAAGCATTCTCCACACAACGAGTGGCATCGAGCATGACAGGTATATCATGCATGTGGCATAGAGCATGCACTTCTCGCAAGTTTCCCATACTAACTGGTTGACCGCCTGCGAGGTTTACAGTGACCGCGATACTAACATAGGGTATCTGATCTGCTCCGACCTTATGAATTAGATTTTCCAACTTATTTAAGTCGACGTTTCCTTTGAAAGGAAGATCTATCATCGGATCATGCGCTTCATCAATAACAATATCGACAAACGTGCCACCATTTAACTCCTGATGCGCTCGTGTGGTTGTAAAATACATATTTCCTGGTACATAGTTTCCAGGATGAATTTTTAGTTGTGAAAGTAAATTTTCAGCACCCCTTCCTTGGTGGGTAGGAATCACATGGCGATATCCATAAACCTCTTTCACCGCCTGTTCTAACCGAAACCAACTTTTACTACCAGCATAGGCCTCATCACCGCGTTGCAGTGCCGCCCATTGAAGATCACTCATGGCCGAAGTACCGCTGTCCGTCAATAAGTCGATGTAAACATCTTCTGATTTAATCAAAAAAGTATTGTAGCCACCCGCAATGAGCGCTTGCTCACGTTCTTGATCATTGAGTACATTCAATAATTCTACTGATTTAATTTTATAAGGCTCCGCCATTCTCCTATGCAAACTCAACGCTCCCTTTCAACTGAGTTTTGTCAATCAGAGTATAGAACGAAGTGCTTCTAAATTTCAATAATTTGGATAACAGTATTAAAGCTGCACCCTATAACCGCGAACTGGTAGGAAAGTGATTACATGTTATGCCCATATTAATAATGAAGGTTCACACCGATGCTCACAGCGTTGTCGAACTAAACGATGTACACCACCTTGGCGTTCGTCTGATCGGAACCGTTCACGCACAAATTCAAAATCAGTTGCGAAATAGTCTCACTTATGATTATATAGTACCTGTGTCATTGTAATTAAAATCGCAAAAAGAGCGTCATCCTATGCCCAATTTTTATTTTGGAAGGAAAAGGGTGAAGAAAATCGTTCAAGGGGAGATGAACCATGGCAGATTCACATCAACATTCTCGTCATACCGCTTCGAAGACCTGGATTGTCATTACCGTCATGTTAGCCATGATGCTCGCCGCCTTGGACATGACGATCGTCGGTACGGCGATGCCAAGTATTATATCAGATCTTCATGGCTTAGCAATTTATAGTTGGGTATTCTCAGCCTATCTACTGGCTTCGACAGTGCCGGTTCCCATCTTCTCAAAGCTGGCAGATATCTATGGACGGAAGAAGTTATTTATAGTAGGTACATTCATTTTTACGATTGGATCCTTACTATGTGGACTCTCTAGTAATATGATTGAATTAATCATCTTTCGTGCCGTGCAAGGACTGGGAGCCGCAGGAGTGCTTCCAATTGCGCTCACCATCATCGGTGACGTATTTACGCTTGAACAGAGGGCGCGTATTCAGGGGCTTTTCTCTGGGGTATGGGGCGTATCTGCCGTCGTAGGGCCTCTACTTGGTGCACTCATTGTTGAACATTCAAATTGGCGATGGGTGTTCGACCTCAATGTACCAATCGGCATTTTAGTTATTCTGATCTTATGGATTGCATTTAAGGAGGAAATTCATTCAACAAAACATCGCCTGGATTGGAACGGAACCATACTCTTGAGTGTTGGTGTTACAACTATGTTGTTGGCGCTAGTTTCGCATATTTCACGCGGCGACACTATTCTGCTATCTCTCATTACCGGTATTACTTTAATTGGATTTATATGGTGGGAAAGGCGAGCGGCAGAACCAGTTTTGCCTGGTGTATTGTTCCAGAATCGCATGGTTGTCGTTTCGAACTCCGTAAATTTCTTTGCCGGAGCTGTCATGTTTGGATTGATATCCTATGTACCACTCTATGTTCAAGGAGTACTTGGGGGATCCCCCACCTTGGCGGGACAGGCGATTACTCCCATGTTGATTGGTTGGCCATTAGCATCCCTCATAGCCGGTCCAATCTTCGTACGTATTGGATTTCGACTTCTGGGTATCGTCGGAGGTGTGCTAATTGCCAGTGGTTCGGGCTTACTCATTAGCTCACACCAATTTGAAGAGTGGATCATGAATATCTCATTATTTGCAATTGGTATCGGCATGGGATTATCACTCACGGGCCTGCTTATTGCAGCGCAAAATGTTGTTCCCTGGAATTTACGCGGCACTGTGACCGGGGCGAGTCAATTCTTCCGCACCATTGGCGGGTCCATCGGTGTTGCCCTGATGGGAGCTGTGCTAAACGATCAGTTGGCTCTGCGTACTCTACATGGCAAATCGGCGGTAAATGCAGGACAAGTAACTGCAGATTTGTTATCCTCACACGCAAGGTCGGCCTTAAATCCCGGCTTACGCCATTTTTTCGCACACGTGCTCGGTGGATCACTTTACGATGTGTTTGTCGTCGGATTTCTCTTTTCTCTCGTTGTGACCATACTCGTATTTTTTATTCCAGGTGACAAAATACAACCACAAACCATTCAAGCTTGACATTCCTCCCCGGCGTAAGCCGGGGATTTCACACGTTTGTTTGACCAATAAAAAATATCTGTCTTCCACAACACATGGCAGCGCCCCGACGATCATACGGTAGACCTAATTTATTGACTTATACAACAGACTCTCTATTACAAAATCGTTTCATATAAAGCAATATTTTCTTGCCTCAATTTCTGTTTCTGAATCTTACCCGTACCTGTACGCGGAAATTCATGAACAAACAGAATTTGCTTTGGAACCTTAAAGTCCGTCAGCACCTCCTTACAAAAGGCGATAAGATCTCGTTCCGAGACGTTCATTCCCGATTTCACAATAATCAAGCCCGTTACCGCTTCTCCCCATTTGCTGTGAGGGAGCCCAAGCACTGCTGCCTCTACCACCGCAGGATGTTCAAGTAATCTGCGTTCAACCTCAAGAGAGGCAACATTTTCGCCCCCTGTTTTTATCATATCTTTTTTCCTATCTGTAAACCAGATGACACCTTCTTCATCCATATAGCCAACATCTCCGCTATGAAACCAACCGTGTTGAAAGACTTCTTCGGTTTTTTCTGGTTGATTCCAATACCGTTCCATTGCCTGCGGACCGCGATAGACAATTTCTCCCGTCTGACCACAAGACAACAAATAACCTTTATCATCCATAATTTCAACTTGCACACTCGGTGTGGCCGACCCCCACGAAGCTGCTTTCATGTATTGATGGGCAGGAAACTGAAAGGTTGTGGGCGGTGTAAATTCAGTTTGTCCTGATCCAAGAAGCACATCGGCATTGGGAAACCGCATTTGAATTTGCTGTATTCTCGATAAGGGCATCGGTGCCATTGCGTAAATTGCTAATCGAACGGAAGAAAAATCCGCCTCTTGCGATCCTGGATGCACAAGTAATGCTTGGTACATCATAGGAAGGAGAAGAAGGAGACTTACTTTATCCTGTTCTACAACTGTCGTAACGTGAACCGGATCAAAGTCTGATAAAATAATTGAAGTTCCAGCCACTGTAAATGTTGGGATAGCTATCGAATTCAGTTGTGCACAGTGAAAAAGGGGCAATAAATGAAGCACTACATCATATCCATCCATTTTATGACGCAGAGCAGTAGAGAGAGCCGTAATAGTGATTGCGACATGGCTCGTCAATACACCTTTTGGTGCTGACGTAGTCCCACTGGTGTAGAGTAGTTGAACAGCGTCCCTATCCCATACAACACGCTCAACTTCAGTCGTATGACCGCTTTGCACTAGACTTTCGAATGTTCCGGATGTTTTGGGGAAATCGGGAATGACTCCGTCTGTACGTATCCAAAAGACGTGTTGTAGGTCTGTCAAATGATCCAAAACAGATCCAATACTTGATGTGACAAACGACTCAGCGATCAAAACTCGAGCACCGGAGTCGCGTAAACAATAATCAAATTCTCTGGGACGTAAACCTGGATTAAGCGGCACGGCAATCAACCCTGCTTTGGCACAGCCAAAATAAGTTACAAGAAACTCCCATCTGTTGCGTGTGGCAAGAGCGACACGATCTTGATACTTCAGCCCAAGAGCAAGCAATGCGCTTGCACACTGATTCACCACGTCATTGAACTCCTTATAAGTAAACTGATACTCCCCATCTTTCACAGCCAAACTCTCGGGATGGTGCGCGGCCGATCGAGTGAGAATATCTCCTACGCAAACCCTTTGAATCAAATTTCTTTCAATATCACGCATTGCCATTTAAAAACACCCCCTATTTTCATTTTGAATAACGTTCACGAAGAACCCGCTTAAGAACTTTTCCGGTCGCGTTCCGGGGTAGTTCGGAAAGTATTTCTATTCTCTTGGGAATTTTGAATTTGGCCAGTTTATCTTGACAAAATTCTTCAACCTCACGAATTCCTAATTGCTCAGTCGGATTACGCGGAACAACGACCGCAAGAGCGATCTCTCCCCACTTTTCATCTTTCAAACCCACGACAGCCACTTCGAGGATACTTGGGTGTCGATGCAGAACTTGCTCTATCTCTATTGGATACACATTTTCGCCACCAGAAATTAGCATGTCTTTCTTTCGATCTACAAGATAGTAAAAACCTTCTTCGTCAGATTTGATCAAATCCCCTGTATGGAACCAACCACCGACAAAAGACTTTTCGGTAGCTTTTGCGTTGTTCCAGTACCCACAATAAATATTAGGACCCTGTAACACCAATTCTCCAACTGTTCCTATAGGAACATCACGTTCCATCTCATCGATGACTCTGACCTTCACATGGGTGACTGGTTTACCGACAGAACCGTGTTTTCGAACAGCGTCTTCAGACGACAGAATCATAGCAATAGGCGCAGTCTCCGTCATTCCAAACCCCTCGATAAATTGAAACCCGCGAGCTTGAAAAAACTCGATGACTTGGATAGGACATGGTGCGCCACCTGATAGCAACGTTTTTAGAGAAGATAAATTGTATTTATCAAAGTTAGGTGTTTGCATCAGTGCAAACCACATCGAAGGTACAAGGAACAACGCACTGACCCGCTCGCGTTCAATCAATGAAAGGACGCTAGAAGGTTCGAATTTTGGTGCCAACACAACTGTACTCCCCTTATACAAACAAGGTAGAGTGTGTAGGCCAAGGCCACCAATATGAAACATCGGTGCTACTGTTAGAACGATATCATCCGATTTAATAGCGAACTCATGGAGCATTAAATTGATGGCATTCCATATGGTGTTGCCATGACTGAGTAACACGCCTTTCGGGTTACCCGTGGTACCAGACGTATACATCATTAGGTGGATATCCGATTGGCGGATGTATGCGCCAATCTCTCGGCTCTGTGCATCAGACATGATCTGCGCGTAGTCCTCATCCGTTTCAAGACACTCACCTTCTTCATCGAAATGCAAACAAATACCATGTAATAATTCGGTGGATTGACGGATAGGAGCGATCATCGAGGCAAAAGAACTGTGGTAAATCACTACATGACAGCCTGCGTCGTTTATTATATATTTTGCTTCTTCTGAGCTAAGCCGATAGTTAATGGGAACAAAAATGGCTCCGATTTTTGCACACGCAAATAGGACCTCCAAGAATTCCGGGCTATTATATAGTATTGCAGCCACGCGATCGCCGCTTCGAACCCCCCTTGTCATGAGCACGAAAACGATTCGGTTTACGCGTTCATTCAATTCCTGGTACGTATACCGTACATCACGGAAGATAAGAGCTGTCTTTCCAGCTCGTAGTTCCACATTTTTCACTAACCACTCGCCAATTCCTCCTATATCCACTATTACTCACTCCCATCACGTTTAAAAAAGTTTATACCGGCATAACTCCATGTTTTTTCCATGGGCGTTCAACCTGTTTATTACGAGTTCGTTCAAAAGCAAGTGACAGTATTCGCCGCGTATCTGCAGGATGGATGACGTCGTCAATCAGTGCGGTGCTCGCAATGATTTCCGTGCCAATTTTGCGTTGGTACTCAGCAACTAGCTCCCGTCGCTTGCGAATAGGATCCTCTGCTCTAGCAATTTCCTTACGGAAAATGATATTGACTGCACCCTCCGCACCCATCAAACTAATTTGAGCATTCGGCCAAGTCACCAGCAGATCAGGTTCGTATGCTCGCCCATTCATGACATAATAGCCTGCACCAAAGGATTTTCTGATTACGACTGTAAACTTTGGCACAGTGGCTTCGGCAGTAGCGTACAAAAATTTCGCTCCATGACGAATAATTCCTTGTTTTTCCACAGCTGATCCAATCATAAATCCCGGTGTATCCACCAAGTACAGTAGTGGGATGTTGAAGGCATCACATAACTGGATAAACCGTGCAGCCTTATCGGACGCATTGACATCAATCGCCCCACCCATCCACATAGGCTGGTTGGCGACGATACCCACAGAATTCCCTGCAACTCGCGCCAAACCGATAAGAATATTGCGCGCCCACTGTGGCTTGATTTCAAAAAAATGACCGTCATCAACGATCTCTGTAATCACCTTGCGCATATCGTAGGCTTTGTTTAATTCCACGGGTACCATGGTAGTCAGTGCCTCTACTCGCCTATTCCATGGATCGTTTGTTGTTTGAACGGGGGGATTTTCCTTGTTATTTTGCGGAAAATAACTTAAGTATTCGCGGATGGCGTCTATACAGGCAGCGTCATCCTCCAATTCCAAGTCACCCACTCCAGATATTTCGCAATGCACCTTGCTGCCTCCGAGGTTTTCTTCCGTCACTTCCTCGCCAATTGCTGCTTTTACAAGCGGTGGACCCCCAAGCGCCATAAAACTTTTCCCCTTGACCATTGGAACAAAGTCGGACAGCGCAGGGACATAAGCCGTACCTGCAGCTCCCGGTCCCATAAGGGCGCATACGAGTGGAACGACGCCTGACATCATGACTTCTTCAAAAAAAATGTCCCCAGTTTGTGCAAATCTTGAACTTGCTGTCTCCTGAATCCGGGCACCTGCCGAGTCAATTAACCAGATCATCGGAATGCGGTTACGAATAGCCCACTCGCGTATGCGCGATACCTTCACTTCTCCGACGCGCCCCATCGAACCCGCCATCACAGTGAAATCATACGCGGCAACACAAACGAGTCTCCCCTCAATCTTCCCATAGCCGGTAATGACACCATCGGCTGGAGTGTACTTGCCTTCCATATCTCCTGTCGTTTCCTGATGATGAGCCAATATCCCCATTTCCACGAAGGTATTCGTATCAAACAGTCGATCAATTCGTTCACGCGCTGTCCATTTATCCAAACTATGTTGCTTTTGTACCGAAGGACCCCCCCCCATCTCTTCCCTGATATGCGCTTTCTCCTTTTCTAGTAATTCCGACATTTCTTCAAGAGGTAAAGACTGAGCAACTCGCTGCTCAGTCTTTACCTCTTCGCCCAAAATTGCGTCTACCATTTTTCCCTTTATGTTCAACTTATCACTTCGTGTATTCATATCGGAGCTCCTCCATTATCTAGCGAGTCTCAACAATGCCCAATTGTTTCACAAGAATTTCGTTCATGATTTGAGTAGTTCCACCACCGATAGACATGATACGCGCATCACGCCAATAGCGCTGAACAGGATACTCCATCATGTATCCGGCACCTCCAAAAATCTGTAGGGTAGCGTCCGTTACGCGTCGAACCATCTCGCCTGCGAGGGATTTCGCCATTGTCGTTTCTGTCGTGCATTCTTTACCCTCCTGATATAGATACAAGGACCAATAGGTAAGATTTCGTGCCTTTTCAATATCTACAGCCATATCCACCATTTTGTGCCGAAGAACTTGGAAATTTTGGATCGGATGCCCGAACTGTGAACGCTCCCCACTGTATTTCATAGCAGCAGCAAGAGCAGAATCAGCCATCGTTACGCTAGATAACGCCATAACAATACGTTCCCATTGAAAGTTTTGCATGACGTAATAGAATCCCATGTTCTCTTCTCCTATACGATTGGCAACTGGAATGCGAACATTGTCAAGAAACAGTTCAGCGGTATCCGATGCCCGCCATCCAAGTTTTTTGAGTCTCCTACCCACGGAGAATCCTGGAGTTTTTGTATCCACGATAAACAAACTAATCCCCTTGTATCCTATGGTCATATCCGTTTTTGCGGCGACACAAAAGAAATCTGCATTCGCTCCATTTGTAATGAACATCTTGCTTCCCGAGATGACGTATTCGTCTCCCTCTCTACGCGCAACTGTGCGCAAGGAAGCAACGTCAGATCCCGCCTCAGGTTCAGTAATCCCAAGAGCGCCTGTCATACGACCCTCTATGACCGGTTTCAGGTATCGCTGCTTCTGATCCTCACTTCCAAAACGCGAGATTGGTGTCACTGCAATTGAAGTCGTTGCCATGAGCGCAGTCGCAACGCCGCCCGATCCACACCTCGCAAACTCCTCGACGACAATCGCATCGTCAATGAAAGTTCCTCCACTACCGCCATACTTTTCAGGAAACTTAGCGCCGAGAAATCCGAGATCCCCTGTTCGCTGTACTATAAAACGTGGAATCTCTCCAGCCTTTTCCCAGCCTTCGATAAACGGTACTATTTCCTTCTCAACAAACCGACGAATACTTCCGCGAAAAACTTCATGATCTTGATTGAAAATCCAGTGTCCCAAGCAAACATCTCCCACTTTTACGTTAATTGCGTCCGATCATTTCCTTCCAAATAATTTCTTTCATGACTTCATCCGTTCCTGCACCAATACGGTTTAACCGTGTGTCGCGCCATATTCGTTCAATAGGGTACTCTTCCATGTATCCATTTCCCCCGAAAATTTGCAAAGCTCGATCCGCCACCCAATAGGCAAGCTGTGCGGTTGCCAACTTAACCATGGAAATTTCTTTGCTCGGGACCTCCCCCTTACCAAATCTGTATGCTACAGAATAGGTCATCTGACGACAGGCTTCAATTTCTGTAGCCATTTCCACCAATAAATGAGAAATAACTTGAAAATTCGCTATTGGTCGCCCAAATTGATGACGTTTTTGGGCATAATCTCTAGCTAGTTCATAGGCGTATTGAGCGGTACCAATAGCTCCCGCAGCCGCAACCATCCGTTCGCCCTGCAGTTCCCACATGATGTGATAGAAGCCGTGTCCCTCCTGACCAAGGAGATTTTGCGCGGGAACACGCACTTCATCGAAAATTAACTCTGCAGTATCCGATGAGCGCATACCTACTTTGTTGAGCTTGCGACTCACGGTAATTCCGGATCGATTGAGTTCTACAAGAAATAAAGAAATCCCTTTATACCCAGTGTCATTAGAAGTACGAGCCACAAGAGTGATGAAATCTGCTCGAGTACCATTTGTGATATACATTTTATTGCCACGAATAATCCAATCAGCACCATCTCGTACTGCACGAGTCTCAATTCCCGCGACATCCGATCCGTGATCAGGCTCCGTAATACCGATACAAGCCAACTTTTCACCAAGAATACTCGGTATTAGAAATTCATCTTGTTGCCATTTTGTTCCGAATTTTAGTATCGGTGGCGTAGCCATCTCTGTCTGTACTGCTATGGCCATTGGAAACCCACCAGCCCCACAACGTGCGAGTTCTTCCGACAACACGATGGCGCTAAAATAATCTCCTCCCTGCCCACCCATTTCGACAGGATATCTCAGGCCCAAAAATCCGAGTTCACCCATGCGTCGCAAAATCATTCTCGGGAACTCGCCATTTTCCTCCCATTCGTCCACAAATGGTTTGATTTCTGTCTCAACAAATCGGCGCACAGTTTCTCTAAGTTTGTCATGTTCTTCAGTAAAAAACGGAAGATACGGCATGCCTTCACCTCTTCGCAAAAGTTTGGAGTGTCGCGAGAAGATCATCTGGAACCGAAATAATCATCCGCTGAAGATTACTCCCATAACATTTCCCAAGTGTATCCATACGAATGGAAACGGAACCTCCACCATTTAATGCCTGTCTACAGACGAAATTCAGCGCGAGAAGATTGGGAACCTCATATCGGGTGATAGAACCCTCAATCATACCCCGAAAATGCTCCTTTACAGATTCCTCCGTGACTTCTCTCAAAAAGACATCATATAGTTCTGCCGTTGGAGCAAACAGCGCGATGTTTACTGTATTTCCTTTGTCTCCAGCTCTCGTTTGTGAAATTTCACGTAGTTGTACATGTGCCATTACAACGTAACCTCCACTAACGAAATGTGTACCCGCTCCTCAATAAATTGACGAGGAACCAGCGCCGACCACATACCAACAAGTTGTCGTGGCGCTTCCATCCCCGCCGCACCACCTAAATGTGGTGGACCGCTCAACGAAAGTGGAGGAAACAGTCTTCCAAACCTTAGCGCTTCCTGCCTCGACTTTGCCCTTACCGTCATCCGCAGATATACCTCATTCAACTCTTCTTTCGGTTCAGTAACCGTAGTTCCATGAAGTGAATTGTATCCTAGGTAAGACGCGTGAATTTCGTCATAATTCCAACCACGACGATCCAGTTGTTTGCGGATAATGTCCTCCGCCGATCGGGCCTTTCTCAGAGCGTCAGGCCAAGAATAGCCAATCATGGCCTGACCCATGTAGCCATTCTCATATCCCATAACGACTTTTAGATTTAAGGGTTTGGGATTCCCAGTTGCGCCCGTCACGGATACCCGATGAACCCCGACGTTTTCTAACCGTGCTGTGGTAAAATCGGCAATGACATCTGGAGTTATATACGCAGATGGGTCGTGAATTTCGTACAACATTTGCTCCTTGACCGTATCCACAGTAACAAGTCCACCGGTTCCTTCCGATTTGGTAAGAATAAAATCTCCGTTTTGTCTAACTTCCGCTATTGGAAAACCAATATGATCCATTCCATCAACTTCCCACCATGGTCCACTGAAGTTCCCTCCCGTCGACTGGGCAGAACACTCCAGTAAGTGCCCCATCAAGATTCCCTGTGCTAACGAATCCCAGTTATCCTCTTCCCATCCAAACTCGTAAATAAGTGGTGCTAAGAACTGCGCAGTATCTGTAGTGCGTCCGGTGACCACCACATCGGCTCCCATTTTCAAGGCTTCTACAATGGGCCTCGAACCGAGATATGCATTTGCAAACATAAGCTTTTCGCGAACGTCGTTCAAAGGTTTTCCGGTTTCCAGATCCGTAAATGTGACATTTTTTCTTTGCAATGCTTCGAGGTTTTGCATAAGATTATCCCCTGTCACGACAGCCACCTTCAGTCCATCTAGATGGAGAGCTCGTGCAACACATGTTATCTCCTGTCCCGCAGCCTCGGGGTTGATTCCTCCCGCATTCGTTAAGATCTTGAACCCATTTTTCTTTGCCAGTGGCAAGAGTGCTTGCATGGCCGGGGTGATATCCTTTGCATAACCAAGTCGAGGATCGCGAACTTTGTCCTTAGCCAAAATGGCCATTGTCAACTCAGCCAAGGAATCAAAGCACAGGTATTGTACGTTACCCTTCTTAGCAGTATCAATGGCAGCATCGAGCGTGTCGCCGTAAAATCCAGTCGCCGCCCCAATCCGAATTGTGTGCATTGCTTATCGTCCCTTCCACTCAGGTTTGCGTTTTTCTAAAAATGAAGTCGCCCCTTCTCTTAGATCTTCACTTAAAAATGAAATGATTCGTAGGGAGCTAAGGTACTCGAGTGATTCATGAAAGGCGAGATTTTCCGTAGTGTAAAAGGAATCTAAACTCATCCGTACGGCAAGCGGACTGTACGATGCAATCTTGGAAGCAAGCTTGTGTGCTGATGGGAGCAATTCATCATGGGCAACCACCGCGTATACAAGCCCCAAATCTTTAGCCTCCTGTGCAGAAAATACATCAGCGCTAAGCATCATCCGCAGCGCATTTTTCTCTCCAACAACCCTGCGAATCCAAGGTAGAATCACAAATGGTACCAGCCCCAGTTTTAATTCGGTCAGACCAAACTTTGCACGCTCTGACGCAATAGCCAAGTGGCACATAGCGACAAGTCCACATCCGCCACCAAGAGCAGAACCGTTTACAGCAGCAATCAGGGGCGTTCTCACCCTTGCCCCAAGTTCAAATAGTGGAGTCGATAAGCGAGCTTCCTGATAGAGTTCTGGGGCAGACTTTTTCATTATTTCGGAAAATTCACCAATGTCACCGCCGGAACAAAATGCTGAACCTGAACCGGTCAACATAATGGCATGAATCCCCTCTTCCACATCAAGTTCAGGAATAGCTGTAAGTAATTCTCTCACCAATCGACTGGTCAATGCATTGCGCATCTCCGGATGATTTAATGTCACGATAGCGACTTTGTCGCGAACTTCAATAGAAATTTCCTCAAATCTGTCGAACAATTGCATCGACCTCCCTGCCAACACTACTACGCAATATCGGTGCCATGGAAACAATAAATAAAGCAAATATTTTTTAGCTTCTCAAGCATTGTCACATTTGAAAAAATCTCTTTAACTGCCCATGAGACATGCTCAATGGAAGGGTTAAAATGAACACCATCATTCAAAAAATAGAACAACTGTGCTAGAATATAGACAATTGTTCCACTAGACTGACATCGATAGAAAGGAGAGAAGTTACATAGCATTCTTGCCTGTGTGCAACAATGATTATGTAGCGAAATCTTTGCAATTGCATGAACTGCTCGTGCAAGATTACTTTACATCCAGCATTCCTAAGTTACGTCTATCCAGTAACTTAGGAAACGCCATGGAGGCGCTACTTCAATACGGACTTGATGTAGCATGCGTAGTAGAAGAATCCAATCGTTTAATTGGAATCGTCAGTAAGTATGCCGTCTTTCGAGCGCTACTTCAGGGCGCCACCGTCGAAACCGCTATCACGACAATCATCCGGCGCAATGTCATTACAATCAATGTTCATGATTCCCTCGAAAACGTCAAAAACATCCTCATCGAGAGACGAGTCGGTCATGGTGTCGTTGTTGATGATAATTTAAATGTACTTGGTGTAATTGGGAAATCAGATATCATCCAGGGATTTCTGATCGATACAGAACTGCTCGTAAATCAGCTTGAGAGTTTAATTGAACACCTCCAAGATGCTGTCATTTCTGTTGATGAATACATGCATATCACTACCTTCAACCATGCCGCTGAACGGTTACTCAATCGTTATAAGAATACTGTTTTAGGAAGAGATGTATCTGCTTATTTCCCCGAACTTACTAATTTACTCCAACATGCTGTACGGGGGAACAAAACAGCGGGACCTTTACGAGTTGAAATAGGTTCTCTCGTTGTTACGGCTTCGTTCATCCCCATAAATCTCCCCAAAGGCATGGTCACTGCAATGGCGGTATTGCGCGATATTACATCCTTAGAGGGTGTCGTTAGGGAACTAGAAACTACGAAAAATCTAGAACACACGCTTCAACACGCAGTGGCAATATCGTATGACGGAGTCGCTATCATGGACACTCATGGACAACTGACCGTGGCTAACGATGCCTTTCTTGAACTCTTTCATTTAAAAAAGGATAAAATAATCGGACATCACTGGTCTTCCGTGGTGCCAAACCTATTATTGTCGGATAAAGAAAGCGATGAGCAAGTAAACGGAAAAATTCGTACTTTGGGTGGTCAACACTGTCTTGTAACTCAAGAGCCCATTGTCCGTGCTGAAAAGCAACTTGGGTGGATCGTTAAAATTATTTTCCGTCAGTTAAAGCAGTGGCGTATCATTTTCAGCCACCTTGAAGAACTAGAAAGTGAACTTAATTATTACCGTGGAGAAATCCGACGTATGAGTGCACTCAGTAATGCCTTCGACCGAATAATCAGTCGGAATGTATCCATGCAAAATGTGAAACATCAGGCTCTTCTTGCTGCACAATGGACTTCTACAGTTTTAATTACTGGAGAAAGCGGAACAGGCAAAGAGCTGTTTGCCGAGGCTATTCATGAAGAATCTGAGCGCAAAGGGGGTTTTATAAAGGTCAATTGCGCCGCCATTCCTGCGGAACTTTTGGAATCAGAGTTCTTTGGTTATGCCGACGGCGCATATACCGGCGCACGCCGCGGTGGAAAACCAGGAAAATTCGAATTGGCACATGGAGGGACCATTTTTCTAGACGAAATAGGCGACTTGCCGCTTCCACTTCAGGCAAAATTACTTCGAGTGTTGCAAGACCAGACATTTGAACGCATAGGTGACACTAAGACGATGACAGTGGATGTTCGCATTATTGCTGCCACCAATCGTGATTTGCGCCAGATGATGCGTTCGGGAGCTTTTCGTGAAGATTTGTATTATCGGATTCATGTTGTTCATCTTGACATCCCCCCACTACGAAAACGAATTGAGGATTTACCATTACTGTGTGAATATCTAGTGAAAAAATTGAATAAAAAAATGAATAGACACGTATTAGGGGTTACTCCACAGAGCCTTTCAGTGATGCAAAGCTATACATGGCCGGGGAATATACGTCAGCTTGAAAATGTATTAGAAATGGCAGTAAATCTGAGCATAGACGGTTGGATTGAAGCAAAACATCTTACAGATGAATTAACCGAAACAGACTCTATTTCAATGGTGGAGTGGATACATAGAGAACCTGATTCTCGACTTCTTGAGCATTCAGAACCACTGGTAGTTTCCAATTCACTCCATTCAACTGATCCAACAGTCCACACCTTTCATTCGTCCATCGAAAACGTGGAGAAACAGTACTTAATTAGCGCACTTCGCGAAACAAGAGGAAATCGTACACAAACGGCCAAACTACTCGGAATCAGTCGTTCCTCACTCTATCAAAAGCTCCGCAAATACAAAATTAAAGAAGAAACTACTTTCGAATTATCGTAGTCTATTATCGTATATTAACAAATTCTACCTTGAAACTGCTTGCAGGAGCGTGATTGTCGCCGCAAAAGCTGTTGATAGGCACGTGCGATCGTTCGGTAGTTTTGCAGTCCATACAAACGACTTGAAAAGCAATGCACAATCGTCATCAAATCTTGCACCATTTCTTGTTCTGGTGACAACCGTTCCTGATTTAGCACCAGCATTTCACACCCGTTGACTTCGGCATAGTGTGCATACCACTCGAACCCAAATCGAGTCAGGCGATCCTTGTGTGCAATGATCAAGGTTCCAATTTCACCACGCCCCACTGCATCCATCAAAACAGTGAATTTCTTCCGTTTAAAGTTAAGACCGTCAACTACTTCTTCAATGAACTCCACATCGGCTAATCCCTTTGCCATGCAAAATTCTTCAAGAATACGGCGTTGATTCTTTAAGTCTGGCTTTTGCGCGTTACTCGATACGCGGCAGTAGGCGACTAAGCGCGTTGGTTGCTCTGATACGCCATATTTCCGCACCTCAGGGAGTCATTGTCCAAAGTGAAATTTATTTACCAACAACTTATTCCAATCTGCTAAACGGGCAACCTCGTTACGTTGTGTTCAACGGGAAACTTGATCGCTTTATAAACCACCCGCTGCCCGCCCATCAAAAATCACCTTTGTAGAATTGGAGCAACATGAATTTAACGCAAATTTACTATATGAGCCTGTTCAAAAAGGGTTGAGGTAAGATGCAAGCAGGGGTTTGGTGAAGTCTGGACATGCGCGCGGAGTGTACGATAGGTGGTACATGAGCACGCTATGCCCAGCACAAGCCGAAGCCCTGCGCCGCAGAGTTCTCGACCCTTTTTGAACAACCTCTATATGGGTTTGGAGAGACAGACGAATCCTAATGAGTATTGCGCCTGTCTTTCTCCCAGTTTGCACGATGCACTCTTACATTCTCATATTCATTTATCAGGCCTACTTTTTGTATTCACTACTTCATGCCGGTTCCAATTACTAATAAAACATAGAACGTGCTCCTCATCTGGGATACGGACTGCTATCGAACAAGAAGAGATACTCCACCGTCAACAATTATCGTCTGCCCACGAATCATACTTGCTTCCTCAGTACATAAGAAATGAACGGTATTTGCTATATCCTTCGGTTCAACCAATCGCCCTGCTGGATTTTTCGCTCCGGACACAAGCAGTTCTTCACGATTAGGAAAATGCTTCAGTGCATCGGTATCCACAGCGCCACCCGAAACGGCATTTACCACGATATTCCTTGGGGCGAATTCAACCGCGAGATAGCGAGTGATTGCTTCAAGGGACGCCTTTGAGACGCCCACCGCAACATAATTGGGCAATACTCTGATAGATCCTAAGCTAGAAAGTGCCACAATAGCACCTCCACCCACACGCTCCATTAACACAGCAGCTTCTTTTGCTGCAAAGAAATATGCTTTAGCATTGATCTCTTGCGTCCAGTCCCAGTGTGATTCCTCCAATTCCATCAATGGACGAAGTACACCTGACGCAGCGTTGTTGATAAACACGTCCAATCTTCCAAACGTGCTATCAATATCTCGAAACATCTCTCTTATGTTAATAAGATCCTTCACATTGCCTTTGACTAGATGTACCTTTACACCGTACGACTCCAACTCTATTTTTGACTCCTCAGCATTACTTCGTCCCCGTAAGTAGTTTAAAACGAGGTCGAATCCCCTTTCCGCAAACTTTATTGCAATTGCCTTGCCAATGCCTCTAGTGCCACCTGTGATGAGTGCTACCTTGTTCTGATTCATGTGAACCTCCCGAATAAAGGGTTAATATAAATCCATTCCCAGTTTGAAGTGAATCGCAACCAGCGACACACATCAAGATCGTCATGGTGATCATTAACGTGCATACTCCAAACTGTGTTGACATCTGGCCGCCCATGAACAGAAAATCAATACTCTATACCTGTTGCGATGAACCTAGAACATTGTTCAGTCGTCCTAGCTTGAGTGTACTTGTGATGGCGTTGACCCTTTTTCGAAGTTCTGATGAAACGAGAATGTTTTCACAAGTAAGGAATATATCTGAAAAAAACTGCACAACCTGAGTAAAATAAATCTATGAATATCTAGTGAATCTGTGTGAAAACAGGAAACATTGTATGCACAATTGCACTAGTATACCTTATCATCGCTGGGGCAGTTTGGTACATAGCGAGTACCACGTTGAAAAGCTTCACCTCTCGCAATTTATCGAGTCACAGGACCACCCGTTCAACGGGTGGCTTGATAACAACTCATGTCTATTTCACACTAAACAGACAGTACGCGGCAAAATGCACGAATCCTCTCTCGCCTCTGAAATGAGGATGGAGACGTGACGAGAATATCTAGAGAGAAGCGTTTACTTGGAATCGTTGCCCGCGCATCCCCAGAATTTAGATGTCTACTGCAACGACGATGGCGTAAATGTAATATTTAATCGGTTCGTTCCATAGACAAGGGAACTTGATATAGGATGTAATCGCGCATCATTCGTCATCTGAATTCCCTTCATTCGCTCTAGAATGACAGGTAACGCTACATGTGCTTCCAGACGAGCCTGCAGTGCACCGAGGCAAAAATGAATCCCATGACCGAAAGCCAGATGTTTATTCGGACTACGACTCACGATAAATGTTTCAGCATCGTCAAATTGAGTCTCGTATCGATTGGCTGAACCAATCCACACGACCACTTGATCTCCCTTTTTCATCTCAGTATCCTATGAAAAAGAATCGGATTGATGCGGAATTTTAGCTATTGCTTCCGTTTGTACCTGATCCACTTGGCGTGAAATGAGATTGAATCGGTAAGTTCCCCAATTTCATGTGAAGACTCAACTGCTGCTGTCCACGGTAAATCGTTAATGTGACATGCTGTCCTGGTTGATAATCTTTTAACAAGATTGACTCCAGTGAAGTTGCGCCAGTGACCTTATGACCGTCAATCGCCACAATTACATCTCCATGCTCAAGCCCCGCCTGTTTCGCATTTACACTCATCACTTTAATCACCCATACTCCTGAGTGAACGGGTACATTCGGCTGATACTGAGCGGGAACCGCCGACAACGATTCTCCTTCTATCCCAATGGCTGCATGAACGGCATGGCCTAACGTCAAAATTTGATGAATGATTGTTTTCACTTCATTGATCGGAATCGAGAATCCAATCCCCTGAAAGCCATGTGCGACAAGCTTAGAGTTGTTGATGCCGACTACTTGTCCTGAAAGATTGCATAGAGGTCCCCCACTATTCCCAGGATTAATCGCTGCCGACGTCTGTAATTCGATTTGATTACTAATCGCCTGACCTGTCGCCTCATCAATCACCGGAACGGTACGCTCGGTCGCGCTAATAACGCCAGCTGTTACAGAATCCGCAAAGTTTAGCCCTGCAGGATTGCCGATAGCAAAAACGGACTGACCCGCCACAAGCTGGGCAGAGTTACCAAGTTGTGCGACATTCTGTGTTTGAATGTACTTTGATGGGACTTGTAACACAGCAAGATCATTATAGGGATCGGTACCGATCAATTTGGCGTAGACATGTACTTTTCGATCAATGACAATTTCTATCTTTGCCGCCCCTTGAACCACGTGATAATTCGTTACAATATATCCTTTTTGGCTAAAAATCACGCCAGAACCTACGCTTGCCGCCTGCAATGTGGCAACTCCAGTCGCATTATTTGCGACCTCTTGATCATTAATCACACCGACAACGGATGGACGGACCTTCTGTACCGCTTGCACGACTGAATTGTTAAGCTGGACAGTCACGTGCTGAAGATTGTGATAGCTCATATTCTGTAAGTTTGGATCGGAAGCTGTGACCGATAAAAACATATTTGATCTCATCAGGAGTGGCACCGCAATCACAGTAGTTGTCAACCCAATCACTGCAGAGAGCAAGATCAGCATGCTCCATTTTCCCCATGAGCGCAAACCCAATTTGCGAGAATTAATCGTCCAACGTGGACGATTATCATAAAATTTCATTGTCATCCCTCCTCACTTTACGCACAACCTAGTTGCTGATTTCACTGTAAGTAAAGTATACGGCATTACATTCCTAACACAATTTGCTCGCGTTCATTGAGCAAACCCATTACAGACTTGATAGATTCTGGATTTATCTGTTGTAATTCATGAATCAGACGCTGATCAGTCTCTACAATCTGCTGGGTAATCATCCATAACTCACTGGTGCTTTGTATTGACAATTTTTGCGTGGGAATCGATGCGCTACGAATCAATGTCCGCAAGGATTCAACTTCCCGTATATAGCTTTCCATTTCTTTCACTGCCTCGATTCCATCCAATGGCGGATCAGGATTTTCTCGTGTCGGTTGAGGGAGTTTCTTGCGCAATTTAGAAAGTTCTTCTTGCAATTGTGGAAGATACAAGCCTAACATCTGATCCGCTGCATTTTGTAAAGCGAGTGACTCTGCACGCAATTGTTTGATCGGTTGCCTAAACTGCGTCGTCCAAGCCAACAACCAGCCATTTAATAGCTCCGTGGCCACCGATCGTGGAACGAATACAACACTGTATCGGTCAAGTGCGCTCAATGTGACTCCCCTTCTGCATCGTGAGTATGACTTTCATTTGCATATGTGGACATTTGTGGATTTCCAACGAAATACGGTTGACCGATCGCCATGTTTGGAGCGGATACAAGTCCTTTGCTTGCCATAAGCATCGCTGTATAATATCGAACTGCGTCCAACTCGGATAGTCCAAATGCCCGCAAAGCAATCAATTCTTTCATCCGCTCATCTTTTGGAAATATGAGCGCCTTCACATCATTGAGACTGAGTCCGTATACAGTAAGGAATTCTTGTAGATGATCTTTCACCAATTCTAAGATTTCCGGCATTTTTTCATTGACCCGTTCTAGTGCTGTCAGTTGTACAATGCGATTGATAGCTTGTTCAATGACAGGCGCAGCGTATGCACTCACTTCTTCCACGCGGATATAGTGACCATTCAGCGGCATATGTTGAACAAGTTTGAGTGCGTCTTCTTTAGAATCAATATGCACATAGCAACTAACGTGATATCCCATTTCTGCCATTTCGCGCGAATAGGCAATCCCTTTTACATCCAAAATCATTTTTGCACGATTGATGTACAATACTTCGTATTGCCATGGGCTATTGCCGCCAAAAAACGCCTGTTGGAATGCGCCAATTAACGGATGATCGGGAGTTTGGATCGTGTATTGCCCCGTTTCATACACATTCAAGATTGCACCACGCGACTTCAAAACCCCAAAATGATTACTCTCCACTGTGAGCAAAGAACCGTTGACAATGCTATTATCCGGATAATGATACGCTACAATGTCAGGTGTCATGACGTCCTTACCGTCGTTGGTTAATGTGCTAATGACTTGGCGAACTCCGGCCATCGTTAACATTCACCCTTCCCAAAATGATCTTGTTGATATTTACTTATTCTTCAAATAGTAAATATATCCTTCTTGCGAATAAAAGAAATTCCACCACATGCGAGAACGATGAACCAGCAAATCAGTTTGTGCATAGTCTGCAAAAACACAATAGGCGGTCGGCACGGAAGGAACGCCTCATGAAGCAAGAACAACTGCCAGAAGAAAATCAAGTGACATCCGTTCGAACCACTACCAACAATCTACACGTCGCAAGAGATCAATGCAAAAATTACTCAACGTACACATTGAGCACTTCGCAGACAAAAGGAACTCCCCAACAATCGCCAGCTATTTGTCTTAACGAGCCTGTTCAAAAAGGGTTGAGGTAAGATGCAAGCAGGGGTTTGGTGAAGTCTGGACATGCGCGCGGAGTGTACGATAGGTGGGACATGAGCACGCATGTCCAGCACAAGCCGAAGCCCTGCGCCGCAGAGTTCTCGGCCCTTTTTGAACAACCTCTTAACGTGTATGGATGAACGCGTGCCGATTGAACAGGCACTTGGGTTACAAACGGGTGATGCTCATATCTGATGATGCAAATCGCTCACGTATAGACATCTATCTCTACGCCAAATATTTCTCCGGACATCCCTATCCTTCACGAAATGATTCTACTTGCAATCAACCTGTTGATCTACAGATTATGATGGGCTCCCCATGGCTCGTAGCGCAATGCCTTCAACGTCCAGTGCACTTCTGATATAACGGGTAAATTCGAGAGCGTGTGGACCATCTCCATGGATGCATACCGTGTCCGCCTTGATGGGAATATCGATGGCTTGTTGTGACATTACTTTCCCTTCCTTCACCATGCGAATCACTTGCGTCGCGGCGTCTTCTGCCTTTTGAATCATTGCACCTGGTTCACGCCGGGAGGTAAGTGTACCATTTTGGTGATAGGTCCGATCTGCAAAAACTTCACTGGCCGTCCTCATACCTAATTTTTCACCTGCACGCACCAGCTCACTGTCGGATAGACCCACCAGAATTAATTCTGCATTGACCTGGTAGACTGCCTCTGCAATGGCTTCTGCCAACTTGGAATTGACCGCCGCCATGTTGTATAGCGCCCCATGAACTTTCACGTGTTGCATCTTGCCACCAAGTGCTTGAATAAAGCCATTGAGTGCACCAATCTGATAAACAACCATGTCATATGCTTCTTGCACTGTGATATCCATTTTTCTACGACCGAATCCAGACAAATCAGGTAAACCTGGGTGGGCACCGACAGCTACGTTTTTTTGCAATGCCATGGTAACAGTTTTACGCATGATTGTATGATCTCCTGCGTGATATCCACACGCAATGTTGGTTGATGTGATCATATCTAAAATATCCTCATCATTGCCCACTACATAAGCACCAAAGCTTTCTCCCATATCACAGTTCAAATCAATTTTACACATGACAAATACCTACCCTTCATGAATTTCCAGACGCTTTCGTAGCTGCTTGATAAGATGTTCCTGATTTCGCAATAGAGTCTGTGCCTCTGCAAGAGTGAGCAAGCGAAATCACATCTTTTATATTCGTCATGGGAATCCCCCGTCTCTGACCTTGATTCAAGCAAAGCATTGGCGTCAACACATGGTCTTGCCACATTGCAATCACACATTTGAACTCGTTACAAAGTAATTATAAATCCATATCACAGCTATGATGCCACAAAAACAGTATACTAAAACTATTCGCAAATACACTTGCTTGAACATTTCGCCCGCGCATTTCCCCCCCGGCTAGGTGCAAAGCGCCAGGCGAAGGGTCAAGCGGGCTTTAGAACCCCTGATTCTCCACATAGCGCTTCACTGTTTCTAACCTCGCGTGACCGACTGATCCCGCATAGTACGCACGATGCCAAAATACGGGTTTCCAATAGAACTTCCGCAAGTGAGATTCGTAGTTAGTGCGCAGTTGTCGAGAGCTAGCACTTTTCAGGTTATTCACTAACACGGACAGGTTAAGATTGGGATGATACGAAATCAGCAGATGTACATGATCCGCTTCGCCGCCAAATTCCAAAAGGGTACATTTCCAAGCCACAAGTATCTTCGTAAAGATAGCTTCCAAGTCTTGCAACATGGGAGGCGTGATGACTTTTTTACGGTATTTCGTGACAAACACTAAATGGACTTGCAATGAAAAGACCGCGTGAGATGAATGGTTCATATACGTCCGTATTTTTTCAGCAAAAGCTCAATGGCTTCGTCAAAAAGTTTTGATTTTGGAATTCGAGTGTCTTTTTGCAACTGCTCAAACTTCTCATAAAGTTCTTTCGCTATGGCATTAGAAAATGCCACTCGATTTTTCAGACTAGGGTTTCCACTCATCCTGTTCACCTCTCATCGTAGTATACATGCGCAATTATATGATCGTAAGTAACGTCATGTAATGTTATAATGAACTGAAGGAGGCGAATTCCGATGCTCAATGGCTACCAGTTCCGCTTGAACCCAACAAAAGAACAGGCACAAACCTTGCTGCGCTGGATTGGGTGTCAACGCGGAATTTATAACGCAAAAGTATCGGAAGACCGCTATTTTCGCACGTTTCGGAATCGTGCGCTGGCACTAACGGGCGTACCCATTCCTACCGACCAAGCATATAGTCATTACATCACTGATCAAACTGCTTACTTTCGCGAAGTCCCAAGCGTCATCCTTCGCAATGGGGCGGCCTTGTTTGGACAAGCCTATCAGCGTTATTTCAAAGGGCTTGGCGGTCGTCCCGCAAAGAAAAACCATCGTAGCAGACAATCGGTGTGGTTGACTTCGGAATTGTTTCGCTTTGAACCAGTAGCGCATAGGGAAACAGGCGAAATTGTGGAGTACAAGCTATTTGCGGGGACGAAAAAGTTTCCTGTGGGCGAATTGGCATGTAAAGCACATCGATTATTCAATCTGCCTGCTTCCATCCACATTTCCATCCGTGCGGGCAAGTGGCATGTAGCATTCAGTGCAGAAGATTCCACTGTCCCCGTTTTCAAAGAAGAGACGATCATCACTGAACTTCAACGTATGAACGACGATGAACTTCATGTGGTGACAATTGGCGCAGATCGTGGCGTGGCCAAGCCGCTCATGACTTCGAATGGACAAGCCTATGACCTATCGGACATCCAAAAAGAGCGCATTCAGCAGAAACGTAAGCGTAAAGTTCGATGGCAACGAAGGGCGGCCAAACGACAGAAAGGTTCCAAGAATCAACGCAAAGCCTATCGCAAGACAGCGCGGTATCAACAATACGAAGCGAATGTGCGTAACGACTTTGCGCATCAAACCAGTCATCAATTAGTGGCGCATACGGATGCGAAACTGATTGTGTTGGAGGACTTAAAGATCAAAAACATGACGAAGCGCCCGAAACCAAAACAAGATGCGAATGGCACATGGTTGCGTAATGGCGTGGCTGCCAAGGCAGGGCTTACTCGCGCCATACTCGGCTCCGCTTGGGGGCAGGTCGCGGACTACACACAATACAAAGCACTACGCGCAGGGAAATTGTTGATCAAAGTGGCCCCTCAGTACAGTTCGCAAACATGTGCTAAATGCGGTCATGTCGATGCAGGGAATCGGCCATCACAAGCCGAGTTCCTTTGCCTACGCTGCGGACATGAGGACAACGCAGATCACAATGCCGCGAGGGTGATCAAACAACGCGGGATCATTAAGATTCGCGAATATGCACCGAAAGGCAAAAAACGGCAAAATTGTACAAGTCCAAACTAGGGTCGGAACGATCCAAAGTCACGCCTGGGGAGAGCCGCATAAGACGTATTGGCGGAACCGCTGGTACGCAGGGATCGATGAGCCAGGAAGTCTTGCCGGTGACGGCGAGAAACCCCATCTCAAGCGCGAAGCGCTGAGTGGGGGAGGTTCATTAAAAAAGTTGTTTACTTATAAGAGCACATGGGTGGTATGGGACTATGGGTGAGGTAATAATGATACTAGCTCTTTTGGAAAGGACATTAGTAAAGAACTTTTTAGTCATGAACATTAATATTAAATGAGTATATACACTAAGACCATCCTCTTGATCAAAAGTAGGCGTCTTTATGGCCATCAGCAAATTACGACCTAATTGGGACGAAACTATATTACTTATATATCCCGCCGCGAGAATCGATAGCGCGTATGTATATAACTTTCTCACTGCGACTGATTTCAAAGAGCATTCGCATCGTGCCGATCCGCAACCGATACAAACCGATGTATCCTTTCATTTGCTTAATGTCTCCAGTTGGCGGATCGTTTAATAAGTCTCTTAGTCCTTGTGCAATCCGTTCTTGAACGGATTTTTCCTGCTTCGCGATAAATTTCACCGCTTCTTTATGGTAAGTCAACGTATAATCCGAACTCACGCTTGGTCGCCTCCCCCGACACATAACCCGCATCACTGTTCAACTGGCGAAGTTCTTCTTCACTCAACGACCCGTCGTCGGGTTTCAGTCTGTCGATTTCATCCCAACTAAGCGGCTTGTTATACGAGCGCTCCACTAAATACTGAAGAAAATCAAAAGCTGTTTTTTGCTCGGGTTCTGGGAGACGTTCAATGAGGTTATGCAAATCGTCTTTGCGAACAACCATGGTAGGATGACCTCCTGTTTTCTATGACCGCTAATTCACATTAGCGGTCATAGGGCATGTTCTAAACGTACACTTGATGTCCGCTAATGGTTCAGGTAATATAAAAATATCATGTCCGCTAATGTAAGTCAAGATTTGGAGGCTTTGCTTATGAGAGAGACGACCGGGATTTCGGAACAGGGTTTGACAATTCCAAGCCTAAAGGGAGAGCGATCATGAATACGACAGCCCAAAAACGTTTATCGCCCACCGTGTACTATCTGCTCACAGGTCTGGCGCTTAGCTGGCCCGGTCTTCTCGCAAGTGGTCATCTGTTTACCGAGTGGAGCCAAGGACTAACAGAAACCCCGATCTCACTTGGCACCATTCACCTCTTGATTCTTGGGTCCATGTTAACGATTGCCTTTGGCGTGATCTACCAAATAGTTCCAATTGCCTTTCAAGCGCCTCCGATTCAACGCGATGTTTTATACTGGCATTTACCATTACATATCCTTGCTGTTGTGACGATCGTCATAGGATTTTTATTCTCCCATTATGATCTGGTTGGTGCTGGGGGGCTTCTCCTTCTGATCACCACAGTGGCATATGGATTTCTCGTTTTCCGAAGCTACTCACGAGCCCGCAATCAAACATTGGTGCACAAAACTTTGTCCCTACCCCTTATTTCCCTCTTTATCGTACTTTGCATCGGGATTTTCCAGGCATTTTTCCCCCCACTCGTTTCTCATAGTGTTCTTACAAGTCACGTGATCGTCGGTGGATTTACCTTTTGGGGAGCACTTGTCATCACATTTTCTTATAAACTTGTTCCCATGTTTGCACTCAGTCATGGCTACAGTGTTTCATTATCTCGTACAATCAGACTATACTTTATTGGCGTTATATCAATTTTCATCTCTCTATGGATTGCTAATCCATTATTTTCGAGAGTTCTGTCATTTTCTGGATCCCTACTTGTTATATTCGCGCTTTTTTCTTTTATACGCGATATGATCTTGATTATTCGATCTAGAAAAAGACGACGAATCGTTTTACCACTCTTCAATGCACTAGTGTCGACTGGTTGTTTTGTTATTGGACATATCCTCCTCATGTTGGCGATTCTTCTTCAAAATCGGAGCTTTTTGATCCCCTCTGTGTTCCTATTCGGATTTGGCGGAATTATGCCCCTTATGTTTGCCTATATACAAAAAATAGTCCCTTTTCTATGGTTTGAATATCGGTTTAGCAAGCGACCTGAACGCAAACAAGCTCCAGCAATTGATGAAATGGTCCCCAGAGGAATTTCACAAATGGGCATCGGGGTCTATTACGCAGGAGTTGTATGTGGTCTTCTCGTGCTTTTGCAAGGCAATATATCCTCACAATCACTATGGACTTATATCCAGTGGTTGGCTGCGATCTTCATGACAAGCGGAAGTCTACTTCTCTTTCTTGCACTGCGCCATGTGCTAACAATTGGCGGACCGCGCCCTCAAGAATGACTCTATCGCACAATATGTTTAAAATACAAATAATCGAAGTATAGTATAACTAATGGATGATGATGTGATCATAGCGAGACCTTTTGCTAGATCGCTACTGATTGCGAAAGGCAATACAGATACAGATACTATCTCATGTGAGAAAAACGACAATGAAACATCATTAATGACCACATTCAAGGCACCTTGAAGCCAAAACAGGAGTTTTTGCCGACGACTTTGCGTCGCCTGATCGGCAAAAGTCCACTTTCTATTTAGCAAATAACTGGTGGCAATGGTACATAGCACGGCAAATGTATTGTAGACGAGTAGACGTTGCGCAACATGTGTCGGCGCCACAAACATACATAAATTGAGAATGCCTAGATCTACCGTCGCATTAACCACACCGACAAGCAGAAATTGATGATAGCGACGCAGCGAAATGCGGGCTTTACGTGCAGCGGTTAATGATACTTCCGGCAATGTCATGGCGATTCCTCCATCGTGCCATCAGTATACCCCGCAATCTTTAAAATTCATTTAAAATATAAGAAACGCCACAGAAGGATGGTCCTTTAGAGTTTCTTCATATGTATGTGAACATCTGTTAACAGGTGTTTGCACGTGCATACCTTTTGTAATCCGTGGTCATTTGCACCTATAACAAATAGACTGCATCCTCTTGTCGGAGAATAGCAGTCCAATAAACAATCTGCTCTATCCATTATCGCAACTTTTATTGAGGAAAATCGTCCTCAAGCGCATGCTTAAACTCATCCATACTTTGGACTCGTCGAGCATTTTTTTCTTGCAAGTGATCTCTTTTCTCATCTGACATGGCAACAGAGGCAAGTACTTCATCTGCCTGTATCATATTATGTTCAGTGTTAGCGATTGCTTCTTTAATCTTATCTACATGATCATTTCGACTCTCTGATTGCGCCACCCTTGACCACACCCTTCTCTACTGCTTAGATACGGAGATTAGGATGTGTAATTTGAAGTGACGTTATACACAGGTCATTTGCAGTTAACTCATGAACTACTTATCCTGACTTGACAGACCATCAGCACAGGAACGACATACTTTTTTCCCATGAACGTCAAGCAAGCCCTCATCGCCTCCGCAAAATTCACAATGAATATGAAATTTCCGCAGAATCACCTGGCCTGTCTCGTCGTAAAAAATTTCAATCGGATCACCCGGTTCCAAACCTAATGTTTTACGTAGTTCTTTTGGAATTACCACACGTCCCAAGGCATCTAACGGTCGACTCATACCTGTTACCTTCACAAATACACCCTCTCAAATCTATTTTCCCTATCATAACACGGATGACAACAAACGTGAACATAAGAAAACGCCTCCACAAGTCCGAGTGGCAAGCGTTTCTCTATACTTTACTATCACCGATGGTTCACCGAATTTATGAAACTAATTCATAGCCAGCATCATCAATCGCGACGCGAATGCTTTCGTAACTAATCTGTTCTGTCATCTCCACAGCCACCTCACCTTTTTCAAGGTGTACTGTTGCTTTTGCAATACCATCTAATTCGACCAACGCCGTTTCTACAGCATGTTTACAATGATTACAGGTCATACCTTTTACTTTTAGCGTTTTGATTTGCAAAGTGATTCCATCCCCTTAGAATGTGATGTCTTACGGGAGCATTATACCATACCCCCCTATTGTATTTGAAGGGAATTGTGAATAATCGTCTATGGAGTTCATTATTTAGTGATGTGAATAAGTTTCGAACGCCGAGTGACGATCACTAACAACAACGTCTCGACACTGAGAATCAACACCTGAATAATCCAAACAGTCAATTCTCCAATCATTCCAAGCAGCATGATCCCCATCGCGGAACCCATAGATGCAGAGAGTGTAGCTTCGGTGATGTCAAGAAGCATTGAAGGCCCGGCAATCAAATAGGTAGCTAACACATTGACGACAAGACTACTGCAGACCCCGACCAGTTTACTTCCTGTTACGATCTCAGCGAACATTGAGAAAACAAAACTAAAAGCCATGCTGTTCCCCATGCACACTCGCATTTTTACATCCAAGGGAATGTGCTCGATCGTTTGGCTCATCAATTGGTAAAATACAATCACGCCGATAAGAGTCCCGACAAAACTTGTCACCAACAGCAAAGTTATCCCTCTTCCACTTAGTAAGATGACAACGCCCATGCTAGATCATATGCGACGTCATTTTTTTCATGGACAACTTCTTTGCATTGTGACTCATTTACTAATGAAACTAGAAGCTATTTCGTCCGAGCGCATTATGCAAGTCTGTTTGTTAATGTGCAGCAAACACAAGAACCATACTCGCGAACACGGAGAACAGTGTAAATGCACGCCACATAAAACGCATCGCTTTTTCATCGTTCATTTTAATTTCCCCCATTACCTTGTTTCATTTTATCATTAACATACACCGTGAATTTTAAAAAAAGCTTGATCTGCGAAGATTTTTATACAAGGTATTGTTGATCGCCTTAGACCCCCAATACGTATTTATAGATCAGGATAAAATGACATATACTACCAGCTAAAACAAAGAGGTGCCACACGGTATGGTGGTATGTGAGTTTTCTCCAAATATAAAAAACCGTTCCGACCGTGTAGAACAATCCTCCAGCAAATAGATACAGAATCGCCGCAAGCGATAATACGTGCATCATCGGATTCAAGAAAAACACAGCCATCCAACCAAGAATGATATATCCAAGCGTAGATAGAAAGACAAATTCCTTTACATAAAACGCCTTAAATACAATCCCTCCTATTGCAATTGCCCATATGACAGACAGCATGACCCAAGCTTCTCTACCTCTAACTAGAATGAGAAGGAGAGGGGTATAGGTTCCCGCAATAAACAAATAAATCGCAGAATGATCCAGGATTTCAAAAACATTTTTGGCCCTGCCAGTAGGTAAACTGTGTAAAAGGGTAGAACAGCTATAAAGAAGCAACATCGTAAAACCAAAAATCATGGCACTTATGATGTGAAGTAGATTCCCTTGTAGTGTAGTCGATACAATTAACATCACCAAGGCAACTAAACTAAAAGCGATCCCAAGCCCATGGCTTATTGCATTGCTCATCTCCTGCTGACGAGTAAATGTATGTGTCTTCGCTGTAACCAACCTCCATATTTTATTCGTATATTTTACCTGGCTGATCCTGATAAATACCACTATCATCTCTCAACGATCGCGCATGTACTGTAAGAGGCATGTAAAGGAGGTCAAAGTGAGATGATGGAGATGTTAAAAAAGATATTTGGCCCGAGTGAATCAGAGGTAACAGATCGTTCACAGGAATCTCGCGTGCAGATGCAAAACGGTATAGGTCAGCAGGCGATGCAACCTATCGAAAATGAGTATCAAGAACGGTTCCCGGGAAATTTCCTACCTCACAACAGGTTTGCGCGTGATATGCAGCAACAGAAGATGCAACCGTATAAACGCGGTCTCTTTTCTTTTTTCACAAAAGCGAGAGCAGACCTCAGCAACTTACAGAGCAAGGCACAAAGTGGACTTACAAGGAATAAAATTGGTAAAAACCCTTCTCGATCTATAGTTAGTCCACATTCATCTACACACATCGGTCCTTCTTCTAGACATTCTTATCCTCACAGGATGATACCCATGTATCCACCCTATCCCCCACAGGCAAATATAGCACAACAGTCACGATCAAAAGGGTTCCAAACACCGCATCTACCTATGCTGCCTCAGCAAAGACGGCAAATACCTTTGCAGGGTTCTACAAAAATACCAGTACAGCGGTACCGACGTTCTGTACCAGGACCGCGTAACTTTTATTGACCAGGTGAAACTGTCGATGTCAGATTCGACAACAGATAGACAGCATGCTACCATGTGGGCATCAGAACGCTTACAAGTGAAAGGGAGTCTCCGTTTGCTAGATCTCGAGCTCACTCTCCCGCGAAAATCATTTACACTTCACGTTCAACTACAAATGCCACAAGGGAGTCTATATGGTCTATTTGGTCCATCAGCAGCAGGTAAATCAAGCATACTACAGGTTCTTGCTGGATTTGAAAAAAATGCCGTGGGGAGATTTCTGCTTGACGAAGAGGTGATTTTTTCTACAACCCAAACGTCCTCGATTCGCCAACCCCCATGGCAGCGACAGATTGGATTTGTAGAGCAAAATGCCAACCTTTTCCCACATATCACCGTTTTGCAAAATATTCTTTTTAGCACAAAAGGAAAATCGACATCGTGGCAGGAAAAGGTCATCGATCGCCTTTCATTACGACCGTATCTACAGATGCGACCCGCACTATTATCAGGAGGACTTGCGCAGCGAGTGTCGTTGGCACGAGCTCTTGTTCGCCGACCGAAACTCTTGTTGTTAGATGAACCGCTATCGGCGCTCGACTGGGAGGCTCGCAATGAACTGCAAGATGTGATTATGGACATTCAGCGGGAAATAGGCTGCACAACCTTGCTTGTCACTCATCAACTCAGTGAGGCACAGAAAATGTGCGAACAAATCGGCATTATGGATCGCGGGCAACTCCTACAACTAGGGACGCCGAGTGATGTAATGGATCATCCTGCCTCTCCACGTGTTGCACAATTAGTGGGTTATGAACACTTCTTGGATCTTCGAGGCGTAATGGCAGCAGAGCGCATCGCCATTCATCCGGATCGAATCGTATTGGGGTATTACCCAGATCAAGGGGTTTGCTTAACTGGGATTATTCAAGATATCGTTTTACAAGGTGGACAAAAGAGAATGAAAGTATCACTTGAACACACCCAAAAGGTGATCTCTGCTTCGTTATTGCCGACGCAGACAGTGTCAGTGGGTCAACTGGTCACATTAACTGCGATTCACCCGCCGCATTTTGCCGTGCATCAAATGCCATGAAATGCTCTACAAGATCTAAATGAGCAATGGCTTGTCGATCGCTTTTCCATAACCATTGATGTAACTGGGATTGAGTGCGATGTGCGCGAAAGGCAGTCAACTTCTCTTTTGCAAAAGCTTTCACGTCAATCGATGTGAAGTGCCGTTTGTGAAGAAGATCATCCTGTTTCTGAGCGAACATGGATGGCCATACCACATAATATAACTTGACTTCACAAGATATCGAAGTCTGCATACATGCTTGACGATACTTTATAAAGGCGTCCGTTGTTGCTCCACCAATCGCACAGTGGTCAGGATGCCCACCAAATTCTTCGTGAAAACTGATGATGACAGTTGGTCGGGTACGCTCCATTTCTGTGAGAATCATCTGTGTCAAGCGTTCATGCGGATAGATTTCAAGCGTCTTATCACGCAAACCAAGTAAGCGCAATTCACGTACAGAGAGCGCATCGCATGCCGCTTGCAATTCTTGCTGTCGCAAATCAGCGAGAGTTTCGCGACTGGCAATGATCGGGTCCCCCATGCGACGCCCCATCTCCCCAAGAGTTGCACAAAGCAAAGTCACGTGATGACCTTCTTTTGCATACTTCGCCAGTGTTCCTCCACAAATAAAAGTCTCATCGTCTGGATGGGCAAAAACGGCGAGTAGATCACTCATTTCAAATCTCTCCCCTTCATCTACTCGGAAACTACAATGCAAACGGTTTGATGCTAACTTCCAGCGTACGCGACAAACGCTGTTGGCGATCATAGGCACTACAGATTACCTGATGATCAGTCAGTTGCATATGAGTAAGTTGATCCATTTGAATGAGGCCTTGTTCTGCGTCTATGGCTAAAAAGACACGATAAGGTCCCGCCCCACGAACAAAGGCCGTATGAAGTACGGCCTTTCCGTTGCGCCAATAGGCACCTGGGTTTACTTCTAAGTGAATATACACAGGTAGTCCATACCATCGTGTAAGCGCAGTAAGCAATTGTGCAGTATCAATGACCTGTACTCCTTCGTCGTTCATCTTGCTTCCGACGATTGCGCAATGACGTCACTTGCCTGTTCATGCGCATGATAAGAACTGCGAACCAGCGGACCAGATTCAACATGTTTGAATCCGCGTTGTAACCCTTCTTTTTTTAGTTCAGCAAATTCCTCTGGCGTATAATATTTTTCTACACTCAAATGTTTGCGTGTAGGTTGAAGATATTGTCCAATGGTCAAAATCGAAACATCTACTTTGCGCAAATCATCAAGAGTGACCAAAATTTCATCCCAAGTTTCGCCAACCCCAAGCATAATGCTTGATTTCGTAGGTATCGAAGGGTGCATCTCGTGAGCGCGTTGCAGGAGTTCCAATGTTCGAGCATATTTTGCCTTTGAGCGCACTCGATCTGACAATCGTTCAACCGTCTCGATATTGTGATTCAAAATATCCGGATGCGCATCCATCACAAGCTGCAATGCATCACGATTGCCCATAAAGTCTGGAATCAGCACCTCCACTGCACACTCAGGACTGGCCATTCGAACTTTTTTAATACATTGCGCAAAAATAGATGCGCCTCCATCTGCAAGATCATCGCGAGCAACAGACGTAATCACGACGTGTCGCAACCCCATTTGTACAACAGCTTCTGCTACTCGCTCTGGTTCAGCAAGGTCTAGTTCAGTAGGTTTCCCCGAAGTGACTGCGCAAAAGCGACAAGCACGCGTACAGATTTCACCAAGAATCATAAACGTGGCTGTTCGATGGAACCAACACTCATAAATGTTAGGGCATTTCGCCTCTTCACACACCGTATGAAGATTTCCTTGACGCATAATATTCTTTAATTCTTTAAAATCCCCACTCGTCTTCAATTGAACTTTCAACCACTCTGGTCGGCGTAGTGGGCGTGTTTCAGCTTCTTGCACTACATTAGATTGTCGGTCTTCTTGTGTCATCTGCGATCCTTCTCTCTATCGAACTTCGCGAGTCAGACCGAGACTAGTAGAGACTGGTCGACTCAGTTAGCCCGTCTAGCCGCTGTTTGATGGAGCGCAAAAATTGTCCTGCTATCCATCCATCAAGTACGCGGTGGTCTAAACTTAAACATAAGTTTACCATTGAACGAATTGCAATACTATCATCGTCCCGTATAACAGGTCGCCGCACAATTGATTCCACCGACAAGATGGCAGCTTGCGGTGCATTGATGATGGGCTGGGATAAGATTGAGCCAAACGCTCCTGTATTATTTACAGTAAACGTCCCATCCTGGACATCTTGCAGAGTTAACTTGCCAGCGCGCGCGCGCTGTGCTAAATCCGAGATAGAACTAGCTAAACCTAGAACGTTAAGACGATCTGCATGATGAATCACTGGGACGACCAAGGCACTGTCTGTCGCCACAGCAATAGATATATGGATATCCTTCTTCACAATGATCTTCTCTTCAGCCCACGTCGAATTGATTATCGGAAATTCTTTTAACGCTTCTACAACTGATTTTATAAAAAACGGTAGATATGTTAAGGTAATCCCTTCACGTCGTTTAAACTCATCCTTATGCTGTTCGCGCAGGCGAACCAGTGGTGTGACGTCCACCTCCACCATCATCCAGGCATGCGGCGCTTGTTGTTTACTTTGTAACATCCGCGACGCAATCGTTTTACGCATCGCTGTGACGGGTATCCACTCTTCATTACTCGGTACTTCACTTGGCGTGTTACCTGTACTTACTTGAATCGATGCACTCGGAGTTGCAAGAACTGGCGCCGAGCTTAACGGCACTTGCTCAACTGGCTCAGGTTGACTGACTGTGGCAGATCGCGTATCAAACGCAAGAACATCCTTACGAGTCACGCGCCCGCCAAGTCCTGTTCCAGTAACAGATTTCAGGTCAATCCCACGCTCTTGCGCGAGTTTTAGAACCGCTGGCGAGTAGCGCAACTGTTGTCCTGACCCCTGTGGTTCAGGAGCCAAAGCAGAAGTTGACATCTCTATTTGGGAATGCGATGTCGTAGTGGAAGCTGGCTGTTCCACTGGTGATGTCTCCAATGGAATCGAGGATTTCTCATTCACTTCTTCAATCACAGCAATGGGCGTTCCAACTTTTACTGTCTCATTCTCTGGAACAAGAATAGCAGTTAAGACTCCATCAAAATCAGAAGGAATTTCGGCATTTACTTTATCTGTAACCACTTCAACGAGCGGCTCATATTTATACACAGATTCTCCAACTTGCTTTAACCACTTACCAAGTGTACCTTCTGTAACACTTTCGCCTAACTTCGGCATTTTAACTTCTGCCATATGAACGATAAACCTCCTTTGTTGCTTGCGCGCGAAGTGGGACTTAGAATGCGGCCAGTTGGCGCATTGCTTGAGCGATTTTCTCACTGTTTAACATGTAAAAGCGCTCTTGCGGTGGATTAAAGGGCATTGCTGGAATGTCTGGTCCACAAAGTCTAGAGATGGGCGCATCCAGATCAAAGAGAGCCTTTTCTGCAATGATGGCAGATACTTCAGCTCCGACACCCCCTGTTTTATTATCTTCATGGACGATCAGAACCTTACCAGTTTTTCGAACGGCTGCAAGAATCGCCTCACTATCAAGCGGTGCAACGGTCCGCAAATCAATCAATTCTGTAGAGATGCCTTCCTTCTCAAGTTCCCTAGCAGCTTCTGTAGCATGATGTACCATCAAACCATACGTAATCACCGTGATGTCGTCCCCTTCAAGTACACACCTCGCTTTGCCAATGGGCACAGTGTACTCGCCCTCCGGCACCTCGTCTTTAATCCAACGATAAAGCGCTTTGTGTTCAAAATAGAGCACAGGATCTGGGTCGCGAATTGCACTTAACAAAAGCCCCTTCGCATCTGCTGCCGTCGCTGGCATGACAATTTTTAGCCCCGGCACATGATGAAACAGCGCTTCAAGACTTTGCGAATGATATAACGCACCATGTACCCCACCCCCATATGGTGCTCGCACGACGAGGGGACAACTCCAGTCGTTATTCGATCGATAACGCATTTTCGCAGCTTCACTGATCAATTGGTTGACAGCAGGTAAGATGAAATCAGCAAATTGAATTTCTGCAACTGGCTTTAGCCCATATGCAGCAGCCCCAATCGCAACACCTACAATCGCAGATTCGGCGAGCGGTGCATCAATCACGCGCGCTTCTCCAAACTCTTCGATAAGTCCTTGCGTCACACGAAAAACCCCACCGCGTACACCTACGTCTTCCCCTACTACAAATACCCCGTCATCGCGACGCATCTCTTCTTGTAAAGCATCATGAATGGAATCAATATATAATTTAACGGTCATGTGGGCTTCCTCCTATTCTGCAAAAACATAGCGCAAAGCTTGCTCAGGATGAGGATATGGAGCTTTTTCTGCGTAGGTGGTTGCCACATTAATTTCTACTGTAACTTCTTCACGCAAAGCCTTCTCACTCGCCTCGGTCAACACGCCACAGTCGAGCAAGTAGTCACGAAAACTAAGAATAGGATCGTGACTCTTTACTTCTTCTAATTCATCCTTCGAACGATAGGTACGATCGTCATCGTCACTTGAATGCGGATTCATTCGATCCATCATGGCTTCAACAAGACTCGGTCCTTGCCCATCTAACGCGCGTGCGACCGCTTCTTTCATTGCAGCATACACCGCGAGAGGATCATTGCCATCTACCGTAACCCCAGGGAATCCGTATCCGACCGCCCGATCAGATACGTGTTCACAGGCCAGTTCTTTACGTAAAGGTACAGAGATTGCATACTTATTATTTTCACAAAAAAAGACGACAGGAAGACGATGAACACCTGCAAAGTTGGCCGCTTCATGAAAGTCACCCTGATTGCTTGATCCTTCGCCAAACGATGTATACGCGACTAAGTTATGACCTTTCATCCGCGCTGCAAGCGCAATGCCAACTGCATGCGGAATCTGTGTCGATACTGGACTAGACCCCGTGACGATATGATGTTCACGCGAACCAAAATGACCCGGCATTTGTCGACCACCACTATTTGGATCTTCTTGTTTGGCGAAAGCGCTTAACATCACGTCCTTTGCTGTTTGGCCAAAAACAAGCACGACGCCTAGGTCACGATAATAGGGCAGAACATAATCACGAACGGGATTTAATGCAAATGCAGCACCGATTTGTGCAGCTTCTTGACCTTTGCACGAAACAACAAACGGCACTTTCCCGGCTCGGTTGAGGAGCCACATTCTATCATCCAATCCACGCGTCTTCAACATAAAGTGGTACATTTTAACTACATCGTGATCCGTGAGACCTAACTTGTCGTGTCGTTTTGCAATCATCGCAGGGACCTCCAAACTTTGTGCATTCATCATCTTTTACCTCCTCGCCTTAACTGTGAATCGCTTTGCCATCAACGGCCAGTGCAGCCTCACCAAGTGCTTCTGAAAGCGTCGGATGAGGATGGACGGTGTGACCGATCTCCCACGGAGCAGCGTCCATCACATGAGCTAACGCCGCTTCTGAGATCAAATCAGTTACGTGCGGTCCAATCATATGAACACCAAGCAAATCATTTGTTTCTTGATCCCCAATGACTTTTACAAAACCGTCTGCCTCGCCATACACTAAAGCCTTACCAATCGCCTTGAAGGGAAACTTCGCCGTTTTTACAGAATGCCCCTGTTCTCTCGCCTGTTTCTCCGTAAGACCGATACTGGCCACTTCCGGGCGACCGTATGTGCAACGAGCGATATTATGGTAAGCAAGTGGCTCTGGATGTTGTCCCGCAATCGCTTCCATCGCGACAATCCCTTCATGAGCAGCGACGTGCGCCAATTGCATGCCACCAATGACATCCCCTATTGCATAGATGTTCTTCTCAATCGTCCGCATCTGCTCATTCACCGCGATCGCACCGCGTTCAATTTGAATTTGCGTCGCCTCTAAACCAATATCCTCAATCCGCGGCTCACGGCCAATCGCAACTAGAATTCGTTCTGCACTTAATTCCTGCACCGTGCCATCTTTCGTTGCTGAAATCGTGACAGTGGTCTCATTCACACGATATGACTGAGGATCAATGGTTGCACCTGTCAGAACGGTTACTCTGCGTTTTTTAAATAGCCGTGCCATCTCAGCCGATATATCTTCATCTTCTTGAATAAGGATGCGCGGTAGTGCCTCAACCAAAGTGACTTCTGTCCCGAAGTCGGCGAGCATAGACGCCCATTCTACACCAATAGCCCCACCACCCACGATCAGGATTGAGGACGGAACAGTGGTTAGCTGAAGAGCGTCATCCGACGAAATCACATGAACCCCGTCGAAAGGAAGTCCAGACAATGCTCTTGGACGCGATCCTGTAGCTATAATGGTTGCTTCGGGAGAAAGAATCTCCGAATCCCCATCTGCCCTTTCTATTCGTACAGCGCCAGCCATCGGCGAGAAAATAGAAGGTCCCATAACACGACCATAGCCATTCAACACGGTAATGTGATTTTTTTTCATGAGATATTCGATTCCTTTATGCAGTTGATCCACAACTTGGGCCTTGCGCTCCATTGCCTTTGCCAAATTAAAGCGGAGATCGTTCGTCTCAATCCCAAAGCGCTCTCCTTCTTTCATCGCAGAAAATAACTCTGCGGAACGCAACAAAGCTTTAGAAGGGATGCAGCCTTGATGAAGACAAGTCCCCCCCAACTTCCCGTGCTCGACAATGGCAACTTTGAGGCCGAGTTGTGAGCCGCGAATCGCGGCCACATATCCACCTGTTCCCCCACCCAGAACAACTACATCATACGAATCACCCAAACCTATTTACCCCCTTTTCAGCGTCCTCTAGTTTTTCTAGTCGCGATGAAGCAACGAACGATTTCCTGGCAAAAAGGTACTACGCACTTGTTGTATGGCAGCGATACGAGTTTCCGCCATGTGATTAGCTGCTTGATAGGTCGGGATATTGCGTTCTTTTGAAATGCGATAAATTTCAAGCATAATATCGTAGATACCTTCCACTTTCTTATACGCACGTTCCGCCTGATACCCCTCAAGCTCATCTGCTACATTGATTAATCCGCCAGAATTAATCACATAATCTGGTGCATACAAAATACCCATTTCATGCAATTTATCTCCGTGTCGATCCTCGGCCAATTGATTATTTGCCGAACCAGCAATAATTCCGCACTTCAAATGGTCGATTGTCGCATCAGAAATGGCTGCACCAAGCGCACACGGCGCGAAGATATCACACTCAACACTTGTGATGTCTTGCGGTGCGACAGCCGTAGCGCCAAGTTCGCTCATGGCGCGTTTTACGCTAGTTTCCGAGATATCTGTGACGATCAGGTTTGCACCGACAGCCTTCAAGCGTGAAGCAACGTCATAGCCAACACTTCCGAGTCCTTGAATCGCTACAGTTTTCCCAGCTAGGTCATCCGTTCCGTAGACTTGACGCGCAGACGCTTGGATGCCGCGAAATACACCAAGCGCTGTAACAGGACTTGGATTCCCAGAACTGCCATAGGCTGTCGATACACCAGTAACATAGCGCGTCTCTTGGTGAATCATATCCATATCAGTAACCGAAGTGCCCACGTCCTCTGCCGTGATGTAACGACCGTGCAAGCCCTCAATATACCGCCCCAGTGCGCGAAACAATGCTTCACTTTTATCTGTATTCGCATTTCCCATAATCACTGTTTTCCCACCGCCAAGGTTAAGCCCAGCAGCAGCAGCCTTATAAGTCATCCCCCGCGCAAGACGAAGCGCATCTGTAATTGCCGCTTCTTCATTTTCGTAAGTCCACATCCGACATCCACCCAATGCTGGACCAAGGGTAGTGTCGTGAATCGCAATAATCGCTTTTAAACCAGACGTACGTTCTTGACAGAATACAACTTGTTCGTAGTCATATGTTTCGAGTGTTTCAAAAATCGGCACGATCATATCCCCCTAAATATCATGAATCACTAAACGCTCACGTATTATATAGCAAGATCCTTGCCACGCGGTATCATCTTGATCTTCATCGATCATCACAGGGATGCGTGCAGTTTATTGCATTATCACGCAATAAACTGCACGCATATAATTGCGCGGTTGAGTTTGCAGCATTTTTGATAACTATACACTTTCAACATTACCATTTTCTACACAATACATGCATTCAAGAGGCTATTATTCCGTCATGCCGAGCCGATCAAGTTTATAATAAAGGGTTCGTATAGAAATTCCCAACCGGTGTGCCGCTTCTGTTTTGTTATCGTGTGTGATTGCAATCGCTCGTAGCAGTGCACTTCGTTCAGCTTCACGCACAACATCGTCCAATATCCGAATATTCGGATCATCCCCTGCGCTTTTTTGTTGCTGAGGAACAGCAAGTTTACGCTCTGGAAGATCAATTTGACTACGCTCAATCGTGCTTTCTTGATACTTTGCCTGAATCATTGCTCGCCCAATCACGTTCTCTAACTCACGGACATTTCCAGGCCAATCATAATCACAAAGTCGCTCCATGGCCTCCGGACTAATTTCCTTTACACTGCGACCAAAGTCGTGATTAAAGCGTTCAACCATCATTTGGGTAAGTAATGGGATATCTTCCATCCGATGGCGCAAAGGCGGAATGACAATTGGAAGCACATTAAGTCGATAATAGAGATCTTCGCGAAATTTCCCCTGACTAATCGCTTGCTCTAGATTGACATGAGTCGCGGCAATCACACGCACATTTACCGCAATCGGCGACACCCCACCGACACGGACAATTTCTCTCTCCTGAAGTACGCGAAGTAGTTTTGCTTGTGTATTCAGGGACAGTTCTGCAATTTCGTCAAGAAAAATGGTTCCGTCATTTGCCTCCTCAAACAGACCCTTTTTTCCCCCTTTGCGAGCTCCGCTAAACGCCCCTTCAACGTAACCAAAAAGTTCACTTTCTAAGAGACTTTCTGCAATGGCCGCACAGTTCACCCGGATAAATTGATTGTACTTACGATCACTCGCATTGTGAATGGCGTGCGCGAACAGCTCTTTTCCACATCCAGACTCCCCCCGCAACAGGACGGTTGCCTTCGTTTGAGCCGCCCGTTTTGCAGCCTCCACAGAAGCTGTCATCGCTACACTCGTTCCAAGAATATCATCAAATGTGTATTTTGCTTCCAGATTACGAATTCGTTTGCGCGCCCGTTCCAATTCATCGGACAACGCACGCATTTCAGATATATCGTGGATAACCGCTACACTACCTTTAAGTTCGTCGCCAACTAAAATAGGAGCGACATTTACGAGAACATCACGTCGTTTAGGACCCACTTTCATCTTGACATTACGAACAGCTTCTCGAGTATGAAGAACCTGCAAATGAACACTTTCCCCTTCAGCGATGTCCACATCTGCAGATTTCCCAATCACTTGATCTTTTTGAAGTCCAGTCAAACGAGTGTATGCTGGATTGATCAAAATTCCTATGCCCTTTGCATCCACAACAGAAATTGCATCTTGCGTTGAATTGATAATTGCTTCTAGCAATGTCTGAGCTTCACTTTTCACAATAAGGTCGCCTCTCATGCGTCATGATGAAAGGCAGGGCGCGTGAGAACACTCAGTGCATGCGCAAACGTGCCAATAATCGCTTCCAAGGATTCGACTGCCCCGGTAGGACTTCCGGGCAAATTCACGAGCAGCGATGTTTCACAAATCCCACTCACGGCACGCGATAAAATGGCATGCCGATTGCGAGCGATGCCTTGCCTTCGCATTTCTTCTGCTAATCCAGGAACTTCTCTCGTGATGACACGACGTGTTGCCTCTGGAGTAACATCACGTGGTCCAAACCCGGTGCCTCCCGTCGTCAAAATCAATGGAATATGCATGGCAACAAGTGATCGCAATGTGGATTCAATGACATGTGGTTCATCAGGAACAATTTGCTGAGATACAATTTGGAATCCAGCAGCCTTGACTATAGCCGCCACCGCAGGGCCTCCTCGATCTTCGCGTTCTCTGCGATACGAACGATCACTAACCGTAACAATCGCCACCTGGAATACTCCTTCAGTAGGATCACTCATTCACGTCACCTCCATCTTCTGCTTTCTATTGACATTACGTTACCCGTGTAAACATGTTGTCGTTCATCTCTGAAACAATCCACTCTTTCCCCCGCTTTTTTCCATCAGCCCGACAAAACGGATCGTCATGGCGCGATCAATCGCTTTACACATATCATACACAGTTAAGGCGGTCACTGAGACTGCCGTGAGCGCCTCCATTTCGACACCTGTGGAACCAACGGTACGCACATCAGAGTCAATACGGAGCGTGGTGTTATTTGGGTAGGAAAATGAGATGTCAACCGCAGTCAATGATAACGGATGACACAATGGAATAATGTCAGATGTTTTTTTCGCGGCCATGATACCAGCAACTTGTGCTACGGCTAGTACGTCCCCTTTTTGTATTCCGCCATCTTGAATTCTCTTAAGCGTGACGTCAATCATCTCGATGTCGGCACGAGCAAATGCTCGTCTTTGTGTAGGGGATTTCCCCATGACGTCGACCATATGAGCCCTTCCTTGATCATTCAAATGAGTGAGTTCCAATCCTGCTTCATCGATATCTCCGTGCATAAGTCACCTCACCATATAGTGTACGGATCCATCAGTTTTTTCGCAAATTAGTGTCCCCTATCTGTATGTTATAATGATCTATAGTAATGGATTGTACAAGATTTGATCTTTGGCATTCATAAATGAGCGAATCGGGGCGAACTTTATGAAAATTGACGTCAAGTTGTTTGCAGCGATTGCTGAACGGGCTGGCTCGTCTACAGCGACTGTAGAGATTGCTGATTCATTGTCGCGTGTCACTCTTGCTGATGTAAAAGCGGCACTTGTGGAGCAGATCCCTTCGCTGGATCATCTCCTTGATCATTGTTTTTTTGCGTGTGGCGACGACTATGCCACGTTACAAACTGAAATAAAGCAAGGAGATGCAATCGCGGTCATCCCCCCAGTTAGCGGTGGAGAACAGGATGTACTCGACGAAGATTCTGTACGGATTGTACGCGACCCTCTTTCCCCAGAGGAGATGTACCGCTTTGTCGTACGCCGTTCAGCCGGTGCTGTCGTTGTTTTCGCTGGCACCGTTCGTGAATTCACAAAGGGTAGACAGACAAACTACTTGCAATACGAAGCATATGATAAGATGGCTCTACGACATATGAGAGATATCGTGCTAGATAGTGAGCAGAAGTTTGCAGGAGCAAAAGTAGCGATTTGGCACCGAGTGGGAACTCTCCAATTAGAAGAAATCAGCGTATTGATTGGAGTCTCAACTGCTCATCGCAAAGATGCGTTTCGAGCTGCTGAAGAAGCAATTACTACATTGAAACGAATGGTTCCAATATGGAAAAAGGAGTTTTACGCCGATGGGGAAGTCGAGTGGGTAGGGCCGGAAGGAAAATGGGATCCAATCAAGAGAACGTAAGCGATTTCATGTTGGCTGCAGGCAAAATTGCCTGCTATCCCGTTTACTGCTCGTCGTCATCTTCGAGCAGCCGTGGGGATAATTTGTGCGTTCCGCCTTTTTGCCGGACAGAATGAGAAATGGCGACGAATGGATCTTCATTGCAATGTGCGGTTTTACGCAGTAGGTCTTCCGCTTCTCTCGCATTGGAGGATTGCGCTAAAGATTTATGCCCCTCGGCCACAAATTACACCCCTTATAATTCAAATCAGGACGATGATGAAATTCTAATAATTACAGTTTCGATTCTACTACGTTGATAGGCCAAGTTCTAGCCCCTCCGACGTAATTTCTTCAGAATTCTTCACTTCACCTTGAAGGTCGGTTCGCTCATGTATCCGCATGGACGTCCGCAAGGACCAATCGACGATGTGCCACATTCGTTCTGTATAGGCTGAAAGCAAACGATCTAATTCTTCACTAGGTAAAACAAGAATCGACAACTCGTCTGCATACTGTAAAAACTGTGTATCTAGACGACCAAGTGCAAGAATCAGAGCTCGATCTGCTTGCTCGAGTGCCATGCGTACATATACACGGTCCAGCAATGTCGTTTCTAGTGTGTCACCTTCAACCGTCAGACCTACCTGAAACAAAATTCTCCCCTCTGCTGCATCAGTCATGAAGTAACCATCTTCTTCGGCTTCCATGCGGTAAGCTGTAGAAGTTTTTTCATCCATAAAAATTTCACGTAACAAATGTACACAAAAAGGTAGATTCTCCTTAGCTACATGACGCAAAGAATCAATCGATAGAGGTACACTTTCCGTTTCTGATTGAAATAGTGTATGCGGAGTATTTGTTCCTTGGTTTTTCACCAAGTGTGATTCAAGTAAAATAGCCCGACGATTTTTTGCAACCGATTCTTTCGCATCAGAAATCCCTTTATTCACCACTGCAAGCAGTGATGAATAACGACGTACTTTTACAAATTGCCGCATACGATGTAAAGACCATGATTCTTCCAGGAGGGATGCAAACAGTTCTCGATAGAGTAGTGTCATCACACCACTCTCCTTCTCACATTCGCGTTCCCAAATAGAAAACCGCAAACAAGCAGAAGAAAAATCCTCGGCCGTCTCAAGTTCCTTATTTTGAATGACCTCTTTTTCAATGCGATCACGATAAAGGCGGCAAACTTCCCGATTAGCTACTAAAACAAGAAGGAGTACATCGATTGTCTGCCCGACATGCCGCTGTACAAGAGCCGCTAGATCATGCCAGGGAGTTGGAATTAGCTCACGGTTGATGGGAAGTAACTGCCCGGATAAAAGAGGATCCACGCTAATCTCATTAAACTCCCCCAGTCGATAAGAGATGCGCAAATAGCGTGGATATTTTTGCGCAAAGCGCCGACAAAGTAAAAGAAGCTTCTCATGTTCAAAGAGCAGTTTGCGAACTCTCCACTGAATCACCCATTTGTTAATACGCAATGTGATCAAAGTGGCAATTGGAGATCCCAACACATCATCCATCATGGTAGCCCAACTTATAGAGAACAACCCAAGACCGATAATGAGCATAGAAGTTTGTTTCAACCACAGCCCAACACCGCACAGAATGAGACTAAGTACCCATAACTGCGTCATCGTGACGACTGCCCCTTTCCTTGCTTCTTCGTAGTATGCCTATCACAACGGCATTCAAACATGCCGATCCGATCCAGTAACAAAAAACAATGTAGGTCTTTCAATGTTCATAGACTCATAGAATGAGAGGAAAGCAGGAATAGAAAGGATTGGGCTTATGCGAAAGGCGTTATTCGGACAACTTCTCTCGAAAATCACCACACGAGTGATTTTCACAATAACCATGATTCTCGGATTGATCATCGCGATCACTTTGTATGGCGGTGCTCAGTTTAGAACCTTAGTGACTTCGAGCGAATCTACCCTTTCTACCCTACTTACAGAATCAGCAATCACACAAATCGTGCCTTCTCCACTTCCGTCTCCAGTGAACATGGCTTATGCTTTCACTTGGTTATCTCTTGCTGGGATACAACCCACGCTACACCTCTCGAACTCACATGCGCCAAAGTCCTCCTTCACTCCATCTTTGCCCACGATCTCATGGAATAATCTTGTGAACACAACAACAAAACGAGTTGCAACAGTTTCCCGCTTAACGATTGGTTGGACGATCGACAGCAGCAAGCAGACGATTCAAAATGCGTTGACGTCAAGTCCCGGTCTCAATGTGATCGCTCCCAAAAGCCTACATGTCGACGGCCTAAACGGTGCTATATCTGGATCGATTTCGAGCTCTGCTGTTCGTTTTGCACAACAAAAAGGAGTTCAAGTGTGGGCCGTTGTCGATAATGGATTCAATGGTCCACTCAGTCATCAAATTTTGGCATATCGCAATCAGCAAAACATGTTAATTTCGAAAATCGTCCACATTGCTATAAAATCACATCTAAATGGGATCAATTTAGATTTCGAAGGATTACTACCAGAAGACCGGTGGAATTATAGCAATTTTGTGCAAAAATTGGCAGTGGCACTCCACGCAAACCATATGGCTTTATCCGTGGATTTGCCGCCAGATATCGTGACTGGCAACAATTCAGGCGCCTATAATCACAAGGTGCTTGCACAAGCCGCCAATTACATCATTCTCATGGGGTATGATCAACATTGGGGTGGCGACCAAATTGCGGGTCCAACGGCTTCGTTGCCATGGGTGAAACAAGCGATACAAGATATGCTGGAAACCGGGGTGCCAAAAACCAAATTAGTTCTCGGCGTTCCTTTCTATACGCAAAATTGGACAATAGGGAAAAATGGAACAGCCGTCTCGAGTCAAGCTTTATCACTATGGCAAACGCGTTCTGTACTTGCACAAAATCATGCGAAGGAAACATGGAATGCCAAACTCGGCTTACATGTCGCCTCCTTCACGCAAAATGGAATCAAACACGAAATTTGGGTCGAAGATAAACGTTCATTACTTCTATTCGCAGATTTAGTTAGTCAACAACAACTTGCAGGAGCTGCAGCTTGGTACCTGGGGTTAGAGACAACCTCTACATGGCAGGCGTTAGTCGACACAGTACATTCAACGATCGCCTGAGTCGAGCAACACACCTGAATCATAGACGTGAGATTGGACATTTTGCGTCAACCACTCGAAAATTTTATCGCGATCCCAGCCATTTGCGCCTACTCCTGTCAAAAATGCACTACCGAGTCGAACGACATCTTCATTGCGAACACACAGTGGAAGTTTTGTCATCTGAGATTGCAAGCGATAGAGAGGAGCGTTCCCAAACCCGTTCGAATCCGTGTAGAGACGATAAATGGAGTGCCCTGACTGCCTTACGACGTCCTCAATCGCCATGGTCACTGCAGTTGCCATGGCGCGATACGCCGCAGCATAGATGGTCTCTAATTTGGTTGCTGGACCAATTCCATGAATAGTCGCGCGATCTGGAGAAGAGGCGGACATTTCGATCACTAAAGTTTCATCACGCAAGTAGGTGTCGACGATCTCAGAGAGATCATCGTTTTTATAAACTCCAAATAAACTTGTCTGCAACCACTCAAGAACCATCTGTGGCGCTGTAAAGGATGTGCTGATAAGATGTTCGAATATTGTTGTATTAGATGCAGCGAGACGAAGTGAGCGCAAGTGTTCAACCGATGCATGAGAAGCATCCCACGCGCTCAGTGCAACAAATAATCCTTCGCGATCATAGCTTATAAACGCTTCATGCTCGTCTACTATTCCTGCTCCAAAGAGAGCACTTACTGCGTTTGTTGTAACAGACGTTATGGGCACAGGTACATTCGATAAATAAGGCGTTGCAACCCGCCCAATTTGCGAATCGCATCCAACAGGTTGTGCAAAAACAGGAAATCGATCACGAGGTCCCGGTGAAAAATGTTCCTCTTTCATCAAGCGATAGACTGACACCAAGTGATGACTTGATGCAATGACGTGGTGTGCCCCCTGCGACAGATTCCATATGAGCCAACTCTCAATTCCGCCTACATAGATGACAGGAGATCCACTACGGCTTATCGCAGCTCCCTTCCTCGCTTCAATTAACTCAGCGATAAATGAAGCCTGGTCTCTCTGAAGATGCTGACTAACATCTAGAAATTCTACCGAACCAAGCGGACTTCCTGAAGTCACATCCCATACAACCATCGCATTGTCGGGTGCCGAAACACCGATCCCAAGAATCTGTTGTGCCATGATGTGAGCTTTGCGCAGAACCTTATCAAGCAATAAAATAACGCCGCTTAGCAATTCATCTGGATCGAGCGTTGCTCGCGTTTCATGTGACAACGTAAATTCCCGGCTGGCTATGGCCACCAGACATCCTTTATCATCAGAGATAGAAACAGATAAAATCGACCCTTTATAAATAATCGATAAAACGTATTCGGTTGAATCCAACCGTTTCGACTCCCTTCCCCCATAGCTCACAGTGCTATTTATGTCGAGCTATGCACACCATGATTCGCTTCGCTACATCATTCATTCATTTCATTGTCGTTCTGTCTTTTTCTGGGGGCCGCATGATTGATTTTCACCAAAGGATCCCCTCGTACATTTCGCAATCCATCAAATAGCTTCTCTCTTATCATATCGAAAATCCGCACCTATCGCGATAGGCGCGGATCATAGAATGTACATGTACTCGCTGCTATGCGTTTTGCAAAAATCCGTTCAATAGAGCATCACAGTAATCTGTCGAAGTTTGCAACCGCAATAAAAATCCCTGTGCAATCTCTAGAGAGGCACGTCGATCAGAAGCTGCAAGCGGTTTTATAATTTCTTCAAACAGTCCATCCGCATGGGCAGCATCAGCATCAATGTGTTCTGTTAAATAGTTTAATTGATTGCGTTGCATTCCATGTCGTGTACACGCAGAGACAAGTTGATCACAACGTGTTGACGCATTGAACTCAAATGCTGCAAGATACCCGGCAAGACGCCACGCATGACGGCGATCATATGCCATGCCGAGTTGAATATTACTACACGCCAAGGCTTCTGTCGATGGTTGCTCTAAAATGTTTTCATTTTTCCCGCGAAAATGCAACACATAGTGACTTGTTCGGTTAAATAGGGTTGTGTGCACGCGATCTGGATTTCCATGCCCCATTTCATCCGCAAAATTTTCAGCATATTCTTCTTTGACTAAGCCATCCATTCCAATTTGCGCTAAAGCAATCAAATCATCAAAACGCGCATCTACACTCCCCTCTTGATAAAAAAAGGATTTGACATGCACTAATGGGGCTTGGTCGCATAAATATGAAAAAATCGGATGATGTGATGCAATATGGTCTTCGTTTACCTCTTTAAGATACTGCACAAGAGCATCAGGATCCTCAGGTACTGGGTCTACGTCTAATTCACTAAGAAGCGCCAATTCGTGTCCAAAAAACCGCTCCCACAATAATTTGCGAAGCGCATAGGCTACTCGGGATTGTTGATTGCGTGCTCCCCACGTATGCGGACTGGCACTATTCATGGCAAAAAGTTCTGATAAGGTCTGATGAAATTCTGCTCGCAATTCTTCATGATTTTGCAAAAAAGCGAGATCGCAGAGCGTATGTGCTCGTGCAAATAAATTCCAAGTACTGGCTGCATCAGCCCCATCCAGTTCGGAAATGGCATGCAACTGAATATAGAGGGTTCGATGATCCTCAAACATCGCTTGTGAGTACTCCAAACGTAACCCCCGCTTTCATATGCCTTTCATCAGCACATCTTACGTAGGCAGGAGTATAGTTAGAACTGAATATGTCGAATTCACGAAAATAAAATTGGAAGGTCTTCCACTGAATCAATCACCGTAACTTGATCACCTTGTGAAAAAACTTGAAACGCATCCTTTTTACCGATCCCGATAAAATGGAACTTAGCCTCGCGCGCGGCAAGCAAATCAGCAGGTGAATCGCCAATGACGACAACTTGATTCGCAGCATACCCCTGCGTAATACTTTCATATGTATATGGATGTGGTTTAGCTAATGAATATGCCATTAACTCATCCCTTTGCTCACGCGCCAACACATCATCAGATGTACAAATACGGTTCTGATCGAAAAAAGCAAGAAGTCCACTTCTCTCTAAGGGGTACAGCGCTTCCTTACGCGGTCTGCCCGTACCAATGCCAAAGGTGTATTGCCGTTTGTGCAGCATAGTAAATAACTGGAGGAGTTTAGTACGATCACACAGCAATCTTTCGTATCCAATCAACCCCTTTTGCAGCAATGGAGATGTGGCTGCGTCATCCCCTAAGTAGAATCGCTGAAAACGTCGCTTGACTTCTGCAAAGAGTGGGCTTGGTACGAGAGCATTGCCATGCACATCTTCCGCGCCAGCTTCAGAGACAGATTGGAATTCAATCTGACGTAAACGCCTCAGCAGTTCTTGACCAGTCCCTTTGATAGTTAAAAAACGTTCATATAAAACGGTTCCAAGGTCGCGCGGACATTCTTTACTGTGCATAGCCAGTTCACCGAGCAGTACCGTTCCCGCATATGCCTTGTCCCAATTGCTATTCAAGGCGTGCGTGCGCATCGCATCCAAGAGCTTGTGAGGGAAAATAAATCTGCGCAAGTCATCCATTGACTCAGGTTCATACACAAAGATTTCACGTGCAAGTCGCTCGCTATCTTCAGGGAAATATTGTTTTGCAAATGAACTCATCGTGATCGCTACAGTGTCCAGGTACCCTTCTTCAGACAGTAATACCCCGTCTAAATCAAACAGTAACAGAAGCGAATTCATCGGGTTCATCACTCTTCCATCTCGTATACAATACCACCTGCAACACCTGCCGTCATATTTGCGCGCCATGCACGTTCCGCCAATGCATCGTAGAGAGCCATGCCAAACGCACGAAATGTAGCTTCCCAGATATGGTGACCATGACCTTCACGCCCTTTAAGTAAATCAAGGTGTAATGTGCACTGTGCTCCCTGTACAAATCCTTCAAAAAAGGCCACTAAATCCTCACTGCACATTCCTTCCATCTGTTCGGGTAATATGACATGCCCACGCTGAAAATCGAGGTGCGCGCGACTTTCAAACGATATCACTGAACGAGTGAGCGCTTCATCAATCGTGCCATAGGCAGATCCATAACCGACAATCCCTCTTGTCGCATTGCGATCAATGTATTCTTTGATCGCACGCCCAAACGTAATACCGACATCTTCTGTGATCACATGAACTAAATCAAAATGATCAAGTTTTACTGCTAATTCAATATTCAACTGGCCTCGCCAAGCAACGTGTTCAAGCATATGATTAAAAAATGGCAAAGGAGACACTATCTTTTGCTTTGCTTCTGGGTCGCGAGTACCGCGATCAAGCAATACTTCAATTTGTGACTCTCTCGTCCGCCGCACGACACGAATCTGTTTTGGTTTCAACATCATTTTTCTCCTTCACTCGATCTTATTGCGGTAAAAAGCGTTTGCGAATGGCTCCGGCATGCAATTCAAATCCTTCGACATCAGCCATGGCAATGGCATGAGGCGCAATGCGCTGTAACGCACTCTCACTTACATAGCCGATAGAGGATTTCTTCATAAAATCATGAAGCGATACCGATGAAATGGTCCGAGCACTGCGCCCTGTTGGTAAAATAGCATTAGGACCGAGAAGAAAATTGCATAACGTGATAGGAGTGTGTTCACCAAGTAAAATTTCTCCGGCATGTACAATACGCGATAGCATTGAAAAGGGATCTTTAACCATAACCTCCAGATGCTCCGGTGCATATAGATTTACAAACTCAATCGACTGTTCTTCTCCATCTGTTACAATAATTCCACCGTAACGGCGCATCACTTCCATTACGAATGCTCTTCTCGTCTGGCTTTCAATCGCAGCAATTAACTCATTTAGATGCTCTGTAACAGTAGTCGCAAGCTCCTCACTATCTGTAACGAGCAATGCAGCGCTATCCGGTCCATGTTCTGCTTCAATCAACAGATCTAGCGCCGCTTTATATGGATCAGCCGCCACATCGGCCAGAATAATCGATTCGCTTGGCCCTGCAGGAATACCGGGATCAATCACTCCCATAAGTAAGCGCTTAGCGGCTGTCACATAAGGATTGCCAGGACCAATGATCTTGGCGCACTTTGGTACTGTCGCTGTTCCATAGGCTGCAGCTGCAACCGCCTGAGCACCACCCACTTTATAAATCTCTGTGATCCCCAGTAATTGCGCCACAAATAATATCGCAGGATCCACCTTGCCTTCTGGATTAGGTGGCGTAAGCACAATGATTTTCTGTACACCTGCAACCACGGCAGGAGTCCCAAGCATAAGTAAAACAGACGGGAAACTTCCCTTTCCTCGTGGTACATAGAGGGCAACGTCACTAATTGGCGTCACTTTTTCTCCAGCAAGAATGCCATCATCTACCTCCATCATCCACATGGGTTCCGGTTTTTGCGCCTCATGAAAACTGCGAATATTTTTCGCGGCATAGCGCAGAGCGGCTGCCACCTGCGCATCGACTTGAGCCGCTCCATTTTCGAATTCTTCCTCTGATACACGCATTTTTTCAGCGGTAAGGCGTACACCATCAAATTGTTCAGTGTAAGTAAGTATGGCTTGATCGCCAAGTGTCTTGACGTTCGCGCAAATATCTGCAACAACTGGCATTTGACCGGAAACATCCGTTGTTGCTCGCGCTAAAATACGCATTTTTGTCTCTTGATCTGCCAATGTCCAATAGATTCGATTGATTTCAATCACAGTCGCACCTCAGTTTTGCTTTAGTATAGTAATATACTAAAGGATGTCCATCATTTTGTCTAGCGTATTGCCTGAACCCATCGACATATACAAAGGAACATTACCTTTGTTGCGGCACAATCGCTACGGTGCAACGTGAGATACACACCAAGTACTGTTCTTCATCTTCTAGCCGAATATCCCATACGTGCGTTGTTCGACCACGATGAACAGGCGTGCCAGTTGCTGTTACATAACCTTCACGTACGGAACGAAGATGGTTTGCGTTGATCTCAAGGCCTACTGCGATGTGTGTAGATTGATTAATCTGATTCCATGATCCAACGCTCGCTACTGTCTCTGCCAGCACAACCGATGCACCTCCATGTAAAATGCCCGCAGGTTGATGTGTTCGATGATCTACCGGCATCCGTGCAATCACAAGGTCTGGTTCTACTGTTAACAATTCAATCCCAAGCCATTCAATCATGGTATCTTGCGTCATTCGTTGTTTATCTGTCACATAACGTCATCCTTTCATGATGAAAATCGCGATAAGCCTATTCCAAAATACGGAAGAGGTTTGCGGTGCTAAAGCAAGATCAAAAGGGGGTATAGCGTCTCCAGTGCGCTCAGTCCGAAAACCAAAGATAAACCAATTGCCGCTTGGATGGGAGCATCCGATCACAAAACCTTATGCTCGATTAAGTAGTAATTTTAGATTTCCCGTAATAACCGTTTCACCGGTTTGTTTCAAAATATCCTGTTTAATCGTCACAAGTCCTTGTGATTCCTTGCGATCTTGCAATTCAGTGATTGTCGTATTCAAATGAATCGTATCGCCAATGAATGTTGGTGCGATAAACCGCAAATGATCGATTCCGTAAAATGCGGCAATGATGCCTGGTTCAAAATGGAGAAGCCCCGTTGAAATGGAGAGAACAAGCATCCCATGCGCGATTCTTCGGCCAAATTGCGTTGTGCGCGCATATTCTTCATCTACGTGCAATGGAAAAAAGTCCCCACTTAGACCTGCAAAGGACACGACATCAGATTCCGTAATCGTCCTGCCAAATGAGGTCCAGATTTCTCCAACTTCATATTGTCCAAAGGGTTTATAAAACATAAGACAACCTCCCTTGTTTTGTATTTTAGCAACAAATAGGCCTTAACCAAGACATCCGCCTTTCCATACAGACTTTTGCAAACGTATAGTACACAATGCGAGATACCATAGCGCATATCACACATACTTCAAATTGAGGAGGATTCATCATGGGCACTTTTGGTGGATACACCACGTGGGCGATTGTATTTCTTATCATATTTGTACTTTTCTTCTTGTTCGTACCTGCTGCTGGAACAGGTTACGGTGCCTAAATTGGCAAATGGGCGGTGGGATCTACCGCCCATTCTTTCAACCTTACTCACAACTGTACATAAATCGCTTTACTATTGAATTCCTGTTTCATCATGGCCGGTCGAACAATCAACACCAGAGCCTTCCTCTCTCGTTGGATCTCTAATAACTCGCTTCCAGTTCATCTACTATTGTTCCTCTGCATACCGCTCGATCGTTCCTGTGGATAAGCAAGAAACTCTGATTCAAAAAAAGAGAACGCCGCATTGACCTCTGCCATATGCCCTGCGACAACACCTTCCATTGCCTGATATTTCGGGTTTATACCCTCTTCAGACATGCGCAACGAGGCGAAGAGATCATCCAGATTCCAAATGAGTGACCCCGGAACTTCAGATCGTTCAGGGCGTTTTTGCACAAATCATTCTTCTCTCGCATGAATTCCCGTTCAACCCCCCCTCTTTCAAATGACAAATCGATAGAATCTATCTTAGCACAACTCAATCATGATAAAATACACTTTTAGCAAAAGTGCGACAATATACAGATTTTTATGTGTTATAATACAATTGAGGAGGCGTTGTGATGAAATGGATACACCAGTCAAAAAAATTAGTTCATCTCATTCGACCAGCTATCGTCGTCATCATCGTCTTGCTCATGGCGATTGGGCTCGTCGGTTTTGTGATCCGCTGGTACATGCTCCTCATCCATCCAGGCATCTTGTTTACGGATTTTTATTCTATTGTCGACGATTTGTTTTCACTACTCTTGCTATATGAAGTACTGGATTTACTGCGCCACTTATCCCCCTCTCGTTTACTCGATTTACTCCTCACGATTTTTGCGCGTAAACTACTGTTATCTCCAGGAAATCCATCCCTGAGTGCATATCTGTGGGTATTTGCTGTCGTTTTTGTTCTTCGAATGATTTGGTCCATCGTAAAAATCGAAAAATCAAATTCAGAGTCTCACTGAGAACCCCATTTTAAGGTAAATATGATATGCTACGTGAGGACGAAGTTTTGCGTCCTCATTCTGTTTGAAAGGAGTTATAAAATATGGCAAAGTTGGCATTCTGGATTACGGCCGGACCCGAATTGGAGGAAAAAGCACTGTCAGGGATCATTCTCGCAAGTCGATTAAAAAAGAACCGCGGACAAGATGTGGAGGTGTATTTTTTCGGTCCGGGTGTAAAACTCGTAGGAAACCCAAGTGAACGAGTGCAAGGGGCATTAGCCATGCTGCAAGAAGCGCAGGTGCATGGTGGATATTGCCCATTTAACGCAGAACAATACGGAGTTGAAACGGCAGTGTCAGCGGCTGGCTTACATGGTGAGCAAGCAGGTGAAGCACTCATTCGACTCGCAGAAGCAGGTTATCAAATCGTCGGATATTAAGAGGTTTTTTCAATCAAACGTATGTCGGCAACATTATTCTTTCGCTGTCGGCATACGTTCCTGTGGGAAACATGTCGATCTTCATAGCGCAGAGAAATTCTATCCTCCCTCATATTGAAAATAAACTGAAAGAATGAATGACGCCTATGCTGAATGACTAAGCGCAGATGGGATATGCAGGGGAACAAATGTCTGAAAAGCTCCGAGCACCATTACGGATTGCCCGAAGATATCTGTCGTAAAAACCGTACAGACACCGTAATTTTGTACTGTGGTACTCTGATTTACGACGAGGGGACCAACAAGATGAACTACCCCTTTCGCCACTTGCGTATGTAAACGCTGTGACTCTTGTGTAACGAGCCACGTTGCGTAGGTGTTCTCTGAAGGATTCATGCGCACCGCGATGCCTCCGACAACAATGATGCTAAAGATCACTAACCAGGTGAATCTCATGGATTGTCCCCCTTTAGCTGTTGTATGCTTTGCTCTACTCCTCGTACAAGCTGCGCCACAATCTCTTCTGCAGGCAAATCCTGTGCAAGAGAAGCCGCTTGTCCTGCCCATAGAGACATATAATTTGAATTGGACGCAATACGCGCTTGTGTTCGCAAAGGACGCGTTAACGCATTTTGAACAGGATAAGGTGGAATCCGTCCTGCATATTGTTGCATTTGTCGAATGAATACATTTTCAATACCCCGTGCGGCTTTCCCCGAGAAGGCAGTTGTAATCACAGTCTGATCTTCTTTGCACTGCATTACCTGTGTCTTATACGCTCTATGGGCACCACTCTCACGACTTACGAGAAAAGCCGTTCCAAGTTGTACGCCACTTGCCCCCAGTGCTAAACTAGCCACAATTCCACGCGCATCCATGATGCCTCCAGAGGCAATCACGGGAATATGTACACAATCGGCGATTTGTGGAACAAGCGCGATCGTACCGACGAGAGCGTGCATGTAATCGTGAAGAAAGGTTCCCCGGTGCCCACCTGCTTCACTGCCTTGTGCGACAACTGCATCAACACCACTTGCTTCTAATAAAATCGCTTCATGCACTGTCGTTGCGGTTCCAATCATGCAAATTCCCCGCTCTTTGCACGCTGCAATTTCATCTGCACTGAGCGATCCAAATGTAAAGCTCAAAACAGGAATGCGCTCCTCTAAAATGACGGCAAACTGATCTGCAAATGATTCGATTATTTGTCCCAAGTGCTGTTCATCTTGCTGATGTTGCACATCATCCATGCCAAATGGAGATGTAGAATGTAGGAAATTCTGCATAGAGGCCATTGAATCAGCTTCCATGACGAATTCTGTTGGAATAAAGAGATTAACCGCGAAAGGTCGATCTGTAAGACGGCGGATACGCTGAATCCCTTCTTGAATGACCGCAGGTGATAAATAACCAGCACCAAGGGTACCTAATCCACCTGCGTTTGATACTGCAGCCACCAATTCTGGGGTAGTAGGTCCACCTGCCATACCTGCCTGAATAATCGGATAGCGAATCCGTAACAAGTGTGAAAGTGCGGTCTTTGGCCACATGTGATTTCGCTCCCTATTCGTTTTAAGCCTGTAAAATAGTCAATTTGCCGCTCTACACAAAGTGTTGTATAATAAAATTAGCAACTAATATTTCCTTGGTCTTAGGAGGCCGTTTTATGATAAATGATTCATCCACGTTACACATCGTGGGGATTTGTGGAAGTTTACGAAAAGCGTCGTATAACTCAAAGTTATTAGCAGCAGCAAGCGAAATGCTACCCTCTCATGTAAAGTATACCACAGCCGATATTTCAAAACTCCCAATTTACAATCAAGATTTAGAAAAGGAATTTCCAGTTTCTGTAGAAGAGTTGGTCACTCTCGCAAAATCAGCAGATGGTTTTATTTTCGTAACGCCTGAGTTTAACTTCACCATTTCTGCAGCGTTAAAAAATTCACTGGAGTGGTTATCTCGTTCAACTTATGGCGCACCTCTTGCACGCAAACCGGTGGCCATCACAGGGGCAACACTTGGAGCCTACGGTACCTCAAAAGCCCAAGTTCATTTACGCGATATTCTTCACGGATTAGACATGCGCCCCGTATCGAGACCAGAAGTTCTCGTTCCTTTTGTTGCCCAGAAGTTTTCCGAAAACGGTAAAATAACCGATGAAGTCACTCGTGATTTTCTTAAGCAATTGATTGACAATCTCGTACAGTGGACGATGCAATTAGAAAGCTTGAATGGATAAGCCCTGTACAATGATCGACAGAAAGGGCGGGTATCCTGATGATTCCCACCCTTTCTGTATTTGGTTATATCGAAATAATGTAAGTATTTCATGACGACAGAGTTTTATTGAGACCTTTATGGTGGACTCAGTGAAGATCCGAGCCCACTTTTAGAGGGTAAGAAAGAAAAAGTGGACGCATCTTCACATCCCATCACACAAGAGACTGATGATCTCGGCGCTTTATGATCGCGGGTATCAGCAGTAAATAAAGAAGGCCACCTGTACTACCTAGGAGAAAGTTTAAAGCGCCCATTTGCCAAGTGGACATGAAGGCACTGCCAATGACAGAAATTGAAGCCAACATTCGTGCGCCGTTAAATGTCAACCCATTTGCGGCAAGGTATGTGCTTCGCTTATCGATTGGTGCCAAAACCCCAAGATAGGATTGACGCAACGGAATGGAGAACACCTCCCCTGCAGTTGCCACTCCCATTGCCAGAAAGAGTACAGATGGAGTATTTGAAATGGTGATTACGGTATATCCAATCGTAAATAACAGAATCCCAATGATCATTACTGCGCGATCCTTCATACTTGAAGCAATACGTCCAGCAAAACTGGCCAACAAAACAACCAATATGGTATTCTCTGTCTGCAGTAGCCCAATCATTTGCAAGCCACCTATATGTAGAGAAACCCCGGAAAACACATTCCAGTTATACGGTTGAATTTCTTTCTGTAATCGAATCCCAATGGATGTTTGCAACTCTGATTCCACTGTCATAACTAGTAACCCCGCAATACCATACTGCAAAAAACTCCGATCACGTGCTATAGATGCGTAGTTTTTGACCATGTCAACCACAAAATAAAGACCAGCTACTTTGCGCCATAACGACTTTTTTTCAGAGATCATTGTTATTTTATCAAAGGTCTCTTGTATCATAAAAATCGTAGTAAAAAGGGCGATCAATAACACAAATACGGTTCCACTAAAAAGCAGAAAACGATGTGCATTAAAAGTCAAAGCACCAATACTTGCCCCAATTGCTAATGTTAAATTGAACATCCAATAGAATAAAGAGTATACATAAGGGCGATTCGACACATCTGTCACATCAAGAATCATCGCCTCATCGACAGGACCATAGACTCCCCAACACGCGTTAATAAGCAGAAATGAAATAAATGTAGAAGTGGCCGAATGAAACCAGGGGCTATTGGCGATGGCCATCGCAAGATAGGCTAATAAAAAGACACTTTCTACAATGATGAGGATCTTTCTTCTCCCCATCTGATCTGCTACATGCCCACCGATAAAACCGCTTATAACACTGGCAAAAATACTCATAGTCAAGAGTACTCCAGTCATCTGTGCACCAAAATGCGTTGCAAAGTAAATTGCCATAAATGGCGTAGTGGTCGCTTGCGCGATCCCAAATATGAACATGACAGAAAGACGTATTTTTATATTATGATGTAATTCCTTAAACTTCATACGCCTGGTTCTCTCCATCCATTTATATATATTATTACCTCGCGAAGAAAAATGTTTACCTTTCATTAAAACAAACACTCATGCTACGCTAGATTGGTAAAGTCTCAAAGGAGACTATTTCTAAGGAGGTCTGCATTGCATGCATCGTGACAACAAGAAAAACTGGAAGACCGTACTGGGGACAAGCTTTCTTATCAGTTCTATGGCCATCCCGTTTCTTACAAGTGTCCCTTCTGCATTTGCATCTACGACTGCACAGGCCTCAACTGAGGCGATGGTGGTGCACGCCGCCTATTTGAAAACGTCTCCTCACCTAGGTACGTACAATGAGATTAAGCTATTGGGAAAAGGTACTTCGCTACAAGTATTGAGCACCACACCTTACTGGCTCCAAGTGCGACTTGCTGATGGCGTCGTCGGCTATATCACAGCAAACCATTACTATGTGTCACTTGGCGCGCAGACTAGCACCAGTTCTACTTCAAGTGCACCTACAAGCCATACTATTGCACCTACAAGTTCAACGCCGAACAGTCAGCCAAGTTCCCAAAGTAATGGAGGTCCTGCTGCTGGATCTGTATCAACCGCTCTTCCTCCAGGTGTAACACTTGCTCCAAACATCCAGCCATTGGTTCCTATGACTGCAAGTTATGCTGCGAAATTGCAAGCAGTTGAACAGATTGCAAAGAGTAAACTCGGAACACCTTATATCTGGGGACATAATGAAGATCGCGGTCAGTACGGATTTGATTGTTCAAATTATGTTGAATATGTATTTCATGAAGCATTAGGTTATAATTTCTCAGGTTCATCGAAAGTGCAATTTGATCAAGTCGGCTGGCCCGTACCCATTTCTCAAATAAGTCCAGGTGATGAGCTATTCTTCTCTAATACAACAAACCCCTCTGGGTCTGCCCATGTTGGAATTTATATCGGTCATGGCGAAATGATCGAAGAAGGCGGCGGTTTAGGCAAGGTGGGATATTTATCAATTACTCAAGGGTTTTGGAGTCACCACTTAGTCGCTGTCCATCGACTATTTTAACAGATTAGATTTAAATTAGAACCCTTCATATCATAAAAGTGTGAGCGAACGTTCGCAATCCGAATGCGCTCACACTTTTATGTAATTCGTGATCCATACATCTAAACTCAGAATTACCATCTATTCTCTATATGAGTTTTTCATGTATAATTGGAAAGGAAATAGAAAAGATCTTAAGAAGAAGCAGGTGCCTGCCAGTTGACCAACCGCAAATTACATTTTCTATGGCATGATGTTCAGTTTCTTCGCCTCTGGTCAGCCACTATCATTTCCTCCTTTGGAGACGCTGCATACTTTATTTTACTTGGTTGGTTTGTCATTCGCCAAACGGGTTCACCACTTGCTCTTGGCACGGTTCTCACCATTGCATCAATTCCCCGACTTATTTTTATGCTGATCGGTGGAGTTCTCGCTGATCGAGTGAACCGTAAATGGATTCTTGTTACCTCACTTGCGATTCGTTCCATCGTTCTACTCTGTTTTTCTCTGATTCTATTCTCTACACATCACGTGCACTCCCTCATCATTGACGTGCTCGCTGCAATCTTTGGCACTGTAGATGCTTTTTTTTGGCCTGCCAGCGGTTCTATTGTACCACGGGTCGTCACACGCGAATCACTTCCACTTGCAAACAGCTTAATTCAAACATCACAACAACTTAGTGCCGTCATGGGACCACTCATTGCCTCTGCTTTGTTACTACTACAGCATTACACCTATATGTTTCTCGTAGTTGCTCTCTTGTATCTCTCTAGCTCACTCCTCTTGGTCTTCTTAGGTCTGACCGAGAACGAACCATGTAACGCCGAAAGTGAAATAATACCTAAAGCGACCACGTCGCCACTGCAAGATCTAAAGTCCGGAATTTCTTATGCCCTGTCCATTCCTATCCTAACCATGATTATGTTTGCAGCCCTTGTAATTAACGTCCTCTTTATGGGTCCGATTAATATTGGAATACCTGTGCTTGTTCGATCGAATGATTGGAGCGGTAGCGTATACGCGACATTTGAGGCAAGTTTTGGACTGGGAGCAATTGCAGGAGGCATACTGATTGGTGTGCTAAAAGGAATGCGCGGGCATATGAAGTGGCTATCTCCCATTGGATCGTTCATGGGGATTGGGCTCGTATTCATAGGTTTTACTCATATACCTTGGCAAGGCATGCTACTTATGGCCGCAATGGGGATCACAATTAGTGTCGTCAACATCCCTATTATCATTTATATTCAAACGATCGTTGCACAAGATAAACTAGGGCGTGTGATGTCCCTGCTAAATTTCATGTCAATTGGGCTTACACCCGTTGGTTATGCAGGATTTTCCTTTCTAATCCAGTCGAAATGGTTAGTTTTAACACAGTCATTAGTACTCGCGGGCGTTATCATGTCCATTTTTTGGTTGATTCTCGGTTTGATTCCTTCGTTTCGCAACTTGGAGGATCATCCCCTCTGGAAACAAGCCGCCTAGTGTCTGCACACAGATGGGCGGCCGCATATTCTTAACTACCTCATCTGGTAGACCCATTGCGCTAGCCTTGCGTCATGCCTGATTTGTGTTTCCATGTCATATGCATCATACCACCCTCGTTCATGCACTAAATGAGTTAGTGCATTGTGAAACTCAGTCGCACTTTGAAACTGCTGCGCGAGGACAGAATGAACTTCCGGGGTTGCGAATTCAGTCAATGCAACCGCGGTAGTATTCATAATCGTTTTCGCCATGACGAGTAAATCTGCTGCGATCATATGCGCATAAAAATCGTTATTTTCCATACTCTGACCCCTTACTAATATAGTCGCTCGGCAATAGCAGTGGTCGTCGCTGAAGTAACGTTACAAGATCCCACATATCTTCTTTTTCGATCGGAATCTGTTCTGCAATGAGTTCCTTTAGTTGTTCATCATGAATTTCATGTAAAGCCCGCTTATATTTCCATAGATTAAGACTCTTTCCTAGCAACAATTCTTGAATCATCATTGTCTCGTGAACTGCCAATCGATGATGCAACCCCATATCCCCTCTCCGCCTAAGACTACAACACTAGCCTATGCAGGTAGCGGGAAATGGTTCATGGGCTTGGACCACATAATCCCTCGCCTCCGATGGATTCGTATGATTGGGCGATTCCATCATTTTTCCCCATGATAGGAGACCAAATGCAAAATTGATGAGTATGATGCTGTATCTTGAATAAAGGAGAATTCAATCCATGCAGCCAGGCAACTTTTCCGGTTCCGAATCCAGTTCCCTTGAGGATCTCATTGTAAGAAATTACGATCAAGCTCAGCAAGATATGAAAAAGTTACGCGTAGCTTTACGCAAACTGTACAGTAAAATGGAGCAGCAAAACGCTCTTCGTCCAATCGACCAAGATTTGCTCAGTTTACGCTCTGTTACTCCGGAAGAGCGAGTACAGATGATTCGCTATGTGCGCGCAAATATAGAAAAGTTCAACCAGGCAACTGAGCATCTTGCTGCGATTCATCAAGATCTACAGCAATGGCGTGCTGTCAAGTCAGAATTACAAGAAATAAAAGAGGAATTGAGTCGTTTACAGCGTCTGCCATCTACTGCTTACACACCCAAAATAGAATCTAATTCTAGTCAAACGATGGTCCCCTAAACCCTGACAGCGATAATTTGGTTGTGGGTATATGGGCGGAACCAGCCGCCCATATACCCAAGTTTACCAGTGAACGATCTACCACCAAGCCCATGGGCCAAGTGCAGCAATCGCTAACCACGGTAAAAAGAAGAGTGGCCAAAAAATCTCCTCGATATCCCCATCCGTTTGTTTTGCAAGATGTAATGGAGTGACATCCACAGAATTCTCTTGTTCACCACTTACCGTACGGTTGCCATTGGTCTGACGGAGATAGAGTCCTTCTGTCGTAACTGAGTGCAAAACACCATAGTGTACGCGCCCATTACAGTGCACATAGATGGGCTGACCAACGAACGTTTGGGCATGCCGATAGAGCGGATGCATCCGTCGTTCCTCCTTTATCTTTAGATATAAAAACCTATCTGTGATAAGTAAATGCATATCCCCGCGAATTGGAAAGAGACACGTATCTCGTGGGCAGTCAATTCAGATGACGTCTGGTTATATGAACATGTCGTAAACATGTCTAAAATAATAGACAGAAATCTAAGTCTATTTACCAGAGTGCATCGCACCACTTCATCGTTCATCCACGCATTCGCGTGATTTTTCACTGCTGTTAGAAAATACGCTCATTTGCAAGGGGCATGGAATAGAACTTGCTAAGTGTAGAGTATCTTTGTATTTCCACCGCAGCAAAGGAGAGATCACATTGTGGAAACCATGAAAGCGGCAGTCTTTATCGGAATCAATCAACCATTACAAATTGAAGATCTGCTTATTCCAGAACCGCGAGCAGGTGAGGTCTTACTTCGCGTAGCAGCCTGTGGGGTTTGTCATACAGATTTGCACGTTATGCAAGGCGATGTACAGTTCCCCACCCCAGCTGTGCTCGGCCATGAGATCAGCGGAACGATTGCGAAACTTGGACCGCAGGTCAAAGGTTTTACAGTGGGTCAACAGGTCGTATCAGCATTCATCATGCCATGCGGCTCCTGTGAATACTGTCAAGCGGGTCGTGACGACATGTGTGAAAATTTTTTTTCATATAATCGCCTAAAAGGACAGTTATACGATGGCGAAACTAGATTATTCCGACCCGATGGTTCCCCTGTATGGATGTATTCGATGGGTGGATTGGCAGAATATGCGGTTGTTCCTGCAACAGATGTCTTTGCGTTGCCACACACACTCGCACTTGAAGAGTCTTCCATTCTTGGATGTGCAGTTTTTACTGCATACGGTGCCATCAGACATGCAGCTGATGTTCGTGCAGGCGACACAGTTGCCGTGGTAGCAACTGGCGGGGTTGGCCTCAATGCCATTCAGTGGGCAAAGACATTTGGCGCTGCGCAGATTATTGCGATCGACTTAGATGAAGAGAAACTTCAACTGGCAAGAACAATGGGCGCTACACATACCATTCATGTAGAAGATGATCCAGCAACAAAGGTGAAAGCGCTGACAAACGGAAAAGGAGTTGATGTTGCAATTGAAGCTCTTGGCAGCGTTCAAACCTTTTTAATGGCAACTGACTTAGTGCGCGATGGTGGTCGTGTTACCGTTGTCGGCATCGCAAAGGCTGGCCTAACCGCTCCAATCGATTTGCAGCGTGTTGTGCGACGAGGATTACATATTGTTGGATCCTATGGGGCGCGTGTGCGGACAGATATGCCAAAGATGATCAATCTGACGGCGGCTGGAAAAATGGACTACAAACAGTCAGTGACTGCCACCTATACACTGGAACAAGCGGATGAAGCGTATCAGGCATTACGAAACCGTAAAATCCAAGGACGTGCCATCGTGACGATGTAAAAAAACAAATGAAGGGGATTATCAACAAATGAACACACAAGCACGAATATTACAGAACTTTATTAATGGGAAATGGGTATCTTCTGCCTCCACACAAACGGAACCGGTATACAATCCAGCAACAGGAGAAGTGATTCATTTAACTCCATTATCGACACAGGCAGATGTGGACCAAGCTGTACGTGCGGCACAAACCGCATTTAATACATGGAGTAAAACCCCCGTCCCGCGACGCGCCCGAATCTTTTTTAAATATCAACAATTACTTGTCGATCACTGGGAGGAACTTGCTGGACTTGTTACGTTAGAAAATGGCAAAAGCTACGAAGACGCATATGGAGAGGTCCTGCGCGGGATAGAGAATGTTGAATTTGCAGCCGGTGCGCCCACTCTCATGATGGGATCCCAATTGCCCGATATCGCAACGAATATGGAATCTGGCATGTATCGTTACCCAGTGGGCGTTGTAGCAGGGATTACCCCCTTTAATTTTCCCATGATGGTTCCTTGTTGGATGTTTCCTCTCGCAATCGCTTGCGGCAACGCGTTTATTCTAAAACCTTCAGAACGCACCCCACTTCTTGCAAATCGCCTTGCAGAGTTATTTGCAGAGGCTGGATTGCCAGACGGCGTGTTAAATATCGTTCATGGCGCTCACGATGCAGTCAATGGCATCCTCGTTCATCCTGGCATTCGAGCGGTTTCCTTCGTTGGCTCACAGCCAGTCGCAAAATATGTATACGAAAAGGCAGCCGCTCATGGCAAACGCGTACAGGCGCTTGCGGGAGCAAAAAATCACACGATTGTATTGCCGGACGCTGATCTTGAAGAAGCGGTACGCGGCATTACAGCCGCCGCCTTCGGTTCTGCTGGAGAGCGCTGTATGGCATGCGCCGTCGTCGTCGCCGTCGGGGAAATTGCAGATCCTTTACTCGCAGGATTAAACCTTGCTGCATCAGAACTGACAATCGGCAACGGAGCTGATCGCTCCGTCAAACTTGGCCCCGTTATTCGCCAGTCTCATAAAGCACGAACGCTTCAATATATCGAACGCGGACAAAGTGAAGGAGCCACCCTAGTCCGAGATGGACGGCAAGATGAAGCCACAGTAAGCGGCGATGGTTATTTTCTTGGCGCTACGCTCTTCACTGATGTAACAACGGAAATGGCGATCTGGAAAGAGGAAATTTTCGCACCCGTGCTATCTGTTATTCGCGTGCATTCACTCGATGAAGCCATCGCGATTGCGAATCAATCAGAATTTGCAAACGGTGCTTGTATCTACACAAATAACGCGAGTGCCATTCGCAAGTTTCGCGAGGAAATTGATGCGGGAATGCTTGGTGTAAATATTGGCGTACCTGCTCCTATGGCCTTTTTCCCGTTCTCAGGATGGAAAAATTCATTTTATGGCGATCTGCATGCAAACGGTCGCGATGGTGTCGAATTTTACACGAGAAGAAAAATGATCACATCTCGATTGTAATCTGATATAAGACTACAAGGTGTGCTCAGTACACCTTGTAGTCTCCTTCTAGAGGTTGTTCAAAAAGGGTCGAGAACTCTGCGGCGCAGGGCTTCGGCTTGTGCTGGACATGCGTGCTCATGTCCCACCTATCGTACACTCCGCGCGCATGTCCAGACTTCACCAAACCCC
>JAKACV010000047.1 GCA_021821085.1 Bacillota bacterium
TCCGAGCCATACGGGTCTGAAGACAACCAACCACTCAGGAACAGGGTGTCATTTCTGCAAAAAGCGGCTCTCCAACAGGCGGGATATGGTCGCTTAGTTCACAAAAAACAACAACGCAAATAGCTCTTGTACACAAAACCTTGACGTAATGGCAGAATAAGTGATAGTGTATACAATAGAATAGGTTAAATTGATTGGTAGCGTTTGTTGAATCCAGAGTGGCGATTCAGCCGTACCCCTTCTATGGGTACGGCATTTTCTACTATCGAAATGACAAGAGGTGGAGAGATCATGAGCGTGGTCCTTCATGTAATAAGCGACCGCAAACGTCATACACTTTCGCTCTTTGATGCACTCCTAGAAAGTGCGCGCGGCGGGGCCGATGTCATACAAATCCGAGAAAAAAAGGCTCCGAGCGCTGACATCTATCATCTATGTACATCCATATCACAAGCATTCGCGCGAGAAGAGTTACATACACAGCTCTTTGTCAATGATCGTGTCGATGTGGCTCTTTGCACACCGACGGCAGGAGTTCATCTTGCTGCAAAATCGCTCCCGATCTCTCAAGTTGCGAAATTACGCTCCCGCAATGGTTGGCAAGGGCGTATTGGTTGTTCCGTACACAGTCTAGAAGAGGCGCAGCAAGCGCAACAAGCGGGAGCCGACTACGTGACATTCGGACATATTTTTGCAAGTTCATCACATATTGGACTCCCACCAAAAGGAATTCATGCGCTCGCACAGATTGTTGACGCATTGTCAATCCCCGTAATTGCCATCGGAGGAATCGACGCAACAAATGTGCAGACTGTGACCGCTACCGGCTGCAGCGGCATTGCGGTCATCGGTGCTGTTCTGGAATCTGATCAACCAGGTGCAGCTACCCAAACTATCAAAGACACCCTACGCCAATGCACACAACAAGTCAAAATACCCTGGTTTACAATGGAGGTCAAAGGATGAAAACCATCTATGATGTCATTGTTATCGGTGGTGGCGTCATCGGTTCAACTATTGCTTGGCATCTAGCAAAAACCAAACGGAAGGTCTTATTACTTGAACGTGGACGACTTGGACAAGAAGCGTCCAGCGCCGCAGCAGGCATGCTTGGGGCAGAACTTGAAATGAATGAACCTGGTCCGTTTTTTCAACTGTGTCTAGAAAGTCGTTCGATGTACCCGACATTTGCACAAGAACTACTAGAGGTCACGGGAATTGACATCGAGCTTACACAAAATGGTATCTTACGCCTCGCGCAAACAGAAGCAACTGCTTCTTCCCTACAAAAAACGGTCGCATGGCAAAAGGCACACGGGGGATCTGCGACATTTCTTCCTGCAGAATATATCAAGGAACTAGAACCAACAATAGGAAACACATATGGTGGAATATGGATAGCGAACGACGGCAACGTCAATGCGGCACTCGTCGCACGCGCCGTCGGTAAAGCGGCCAGTCTGACCGCAGATGTCCTCGAAGGTACAGAAGTGTACGATATTACTCTCACAAACGATGACGTCACTGTGCATACTGCATTGCAGCACTATAGAGCGAAACAAATCGTTCTTGCTAACGGAGCGTTCGCTAATCGTTTTTTATCTGCACTTCATATGCAGCCAACGCTCACCTCTGTCAAGGGGCAACTTTTGCGTATCTTGCCACATGGTTCTTATCAGCTAACACGAACGATTTCAAGTGCACATCACTATTTTGTTCCTAAACGCGACGGCTCTATTATCGTTGGAGCAACCGAGGAATATAATTCATTTTCGCATACAAACACAGTCTCTGGACTTGCGCAGCTACTTGGTGCTGTGCAGGATGTATTTCCAGATTTTGGTGAAGCGACCTTTCTTTCCTCGTGGACAGGGCTTCGCCCATTACTCCCGACTCGCAAACCGCTGATTGGAGCGATTGCAACAAATCCACGTGCGCTAGTGGCTATTGGACATTTTCGCAATGGAATTTTGCTCTCCCCTGTAACAGCGACAATCATTACTTCCTTTATCGAACAGCAGGAACAACCAACACACCATTTAGCATTTCAACCCTAACACAAGCAAGCAAAATACGAGGAAGGGAGATACGTACTCATGTACATTCACGTAAACGGACAAATCAAGACTGTTGACGACAATGATACTATTTTAATACTATTGCAAAGTTTCCAGTTAGGCAATGAATTGGTCGCAGTCGAACACAATGGTGACATCGTTCCGCGGGAACTTTTTCCTATGTATCAGCTCCATGACGGCGATCACATTGAGATTGTTCGTTTTGTAGGTGGAGGTTGATTCAACAATTTATCTAGTGGAATTTTAGAATCATTTTATGGAGGGTGACCAAGTGAACATCAATCACGATGCACCACTTACGATTGCGAACCGTACCTTTCGTTCGCGACTGATGATCGGAACAGGAAAATATGATACTTTTATGCAAATGAAGGAGGCACTCGACGTATCGGGAGCGGAGATTATTACTGTTGCCGTCCGCCGTGTCAATCTAAACCAAACGGAAGAATCACTGCTGAACTATATTGATCGCGATCGTTATTTTATTTTACCTAATACAGCAGGCTGTCAAACGGCAAATGAGGCTGTCAGGACAGCGCGTTTAGCACGAGCTGCCGGTTTGTCTAATTGGGTAAAGTTAGAAGTGATTCCATCCGATGGAACGTTATTGCCGGATCCGATCGAAACCATTGAAGCTGCGAAAATACTCGTTGAAGAAGGTTTTGTCGTTTTACCGTACACAACTGACGATCACCTTGTTGCAAAACGCTTGCTTGAGGTCGGATGTTCAACAGTAATGCCATACGGTTCACCGATCGGGACAGGCCGTGGACTGGTAAGCCACGATCGCCTGCGCCGAGTCATCGATCAAGTCGCAGGGCGGGTGCCGGTAGTCATTGACGCTGGGATAGGGGCGCCATCCGATGCTGCACTCGCGATGGAACTTGGGGCTGACGCAGTACTGATCAACACGGCGATCGCCCGTGCGAACGATCCCGTAAAGATGGCTCGTGCCATGCAACTAGCTGTACAGGCAGGGTGGGCAGGTTACCTTGCAGGGCGCATAGACAAATCGGATGCGGCGAGTCCAAGCAGTCCAACGACAGGGCTTGTCGGGCAAAAGTAAACGAGACTCATTCGCTGTTTTCTCCGCCCAAAAGTCATAACAGCCGTCGCAGGATATGAAATCAGCGACGGCTAACTCAGGTTAAAAACCCTAACGATCCGAGTATCAAATAGAAAAACTCTTTTCATCGCCACGTAGCGCAGACATCACCGTAGCGATCAACATAAGACCCGCCATCACCCAAAATGCGACTTGAAGACCAAAGATGAATCCTTGTAGCGAAGTAGTAGCCCCTTTTAACCCAACTTCTGTTCCAGAAAAAATAGCAAGCATCGCTTGCCGAGGAATACTTGCCGTCACAAGCGGAATCGTGAACGCAATACTTAGCATCATGCCCGAGTTCGTCGTTAACGACCGAATGCCAGAGGCTTCTCCACGATACTTAGCCCCCGCCGAATTCATGATACTGCTCGAATTAGGCGAGTTAAAGAATCCCGATCCGATTCCAATCACCGTCATCCATAAAGCAAGTTGCCAGTATGGCGTCGTAAGACTCATCGCCGTAGCGAGCCCAACAAGACCGATTAAGGTGATAAACAATCCACCTGTTGTAGGAAGTACAACCCCAAAACGATCACTGGTCCAACCTGAAAATGGCGACACAACAAACATTCCTGCGGCAAGCGGAATGGAGAGAACACCTGCCTGTAATGCACTATCTCCTTTGGCACCCTGAAAATAAAAAATCAACATAAACATCACAGCCATGCGTGCAATCGCATTTAATGTCGCCGCGATAATTCCCATGCTAAACGCGCGTTTGCGAAACAAGGGCAAGTGTAATAATGGTTGAGGATGCCGAAACTCCACAACCATCCACAACGGCAAGAAGACAACAAAAACAATGCCGCCTATCCATACGACACTGGAATTCCAATTTTGTATTGCACCCCAAGTTAACGCGATCAATAATCCGAGTGCCGTCAACATATACGTAATGATGCCCCATCCGTCAATTTTCCGGCTCTTGCGCTCATCAACTTCGCGAAATCCCATCACGTACAATCCCCATAACACCGCAACAACTCCAAAAGGAACATTGAACCAAAAAGTCCACGGCCATCCAAACGAGGTCGTTAACCACCCACCTAACACTGGCCCTATAATTTGCCCAACAGCGACTACCATGACATTGACACCCAGTGCCCGACCAAGTTCCGTCTTCGGAAATACATCTGCAACAATCGCCGTACTATTAGCCATGACCATCGCCCCGGAAATTCCCTGTATCACCCGCAAGACAATCAGCCAGGGCGCATCAGGCGCAAAACCCGCCGCCAGTGAGACAATCGTAAACAATGCCATTCCTAAAATATAGAGTTTTCGTCGTCCGAATAAATCAGCCAAACTACCAGCCATGAGCACCATGACCGTCTGTGCCACCATATATGAAAGCATGATCCACATCGCCTGTAGCAAAGATGCATTCAACTCGCGAATCAGATCAGGCAATGCAATAATCAGTGTACTAAAGTTTAAAGCACTAAGTAATGCACCAAGACTCGTCACCGATAAAACCCACCATTTGCGACGATCCCCCTCCATGAATGCCACCTCCTCACAAAACTGAACCACAAAATCCTTTATCAACGCAAACTCTTTACCCGTTCGAGTCGTTCGACTAGTCCCTTTCTCATTTCGTTCAATCTTTGCATCTTATCGTCAATATGACCGAGAATCGTCGTCATCAACTCAATCGATTCTTCAACAATATACTGACGTTCTTCCTTCGAACTTGTTTGATAACTCACGCGTAACCGATCAAGAGTCTCCTGTGCTTGTAGGACGTTACGTATTTCCTGCAGGGAGTACCCCAAGTTGTCTTTGATTTTTAGAATATAAGCGAGTTTATCCACCACATCTTTGTCATACAATCGATGCCCACCACTTGTTCGCGAACTCGGAGTAATAAGTCCAACCTCTTCATAGTAATGCAACGTCCGAGCAGTAACCCCAAGTTTCTTCACGACATCTTCTACTGAAAAGAGTGTCGAATCGTCCGTAATGATCACCCCTGCTATACCTTAGCAATAACGAATCTTTACGTCAACGTATAGTTTCCGAAAAAATACAGATGAGCAAAGCCAATGGACTTTTTACTCATCCATTCACCCTTGCTCATCTGTTTTATCGTGCAGTCTATTTATAATGCAGCTAGAATCTGTTCTGTTGTACGAATACGACCAATTCGTGGAAAAATGTACTTTAAAGTGTGCTCATGTTCGACAGCGGATAATCCTGTCATCGCGTCCGAGACGAAAATTTGCTGATAATTGTGTTGATACGCCTCACGCGCTGTTGTCTCTACGCCAATATTCGTTGCAATTCCACATAACACAATGGTCTCAATCCCACGGCGACGCAACTGCAGGTCAAGGTCGGTTCCAAAAAAAGCACCCCACTGATGTTTCGTAATCAAATGATCTGTTGATTGAACATCTACTTCCGCGACCAAATCCGCAAAGTCTGGGGGGCGTGTAAACGAAGACGGAACTGACGCATCGGTTATTGGCCGCAACATATCTTGCCCATCGCGAGATCCTACGTTCACGAGAACAACAAATCCCCCCGTTTCTCGAAAGGCCTTCGCCAATTGAGCTACTCGAACCACAACATCAGTCGTCGCATAAGGTGCTCCTTGTAATCCAACAATCCCTTTTTGAAGATCGATGACAACTAACGCTGATGTTTTCGGTTGCAATTCTATCGCCATGATGCCACCTCCATGAAAACCATAGAATATCTACTGATATTTCTTCAAATATCCTTCTCTATGGTAACACGGACAAGTGCGAAATGCACAGATAAGGGATCCACTTATCTCCATGTGCGTTTGCGACATACGATAATCAAATGATCATGCCTACGCTGCACATCAATAATCTTAATCTCCGCTCGCTCTACACGTTGCTTAATCTGGTCAAGCAACGCCGTACGTTCCTCACACGCCTGGCGAGATACCACGTATCGCTCAAACACCTCCGCCGTTTGCATGTTATCTCCCCCAGTCGCACGTTATGTTATTATATATAACATATATAATAACATAACGTGTAGATATTCGTATGGATTTTTTGAAAATCGAGTTATTGTTGATTTTTATAACACATACATGACAGCTGATGATATGTATCGTCAAGTAGTCCACGCGTTTACAACTGACTGATTGGCATTAATCCACGTCGAGGCACCTGCAGCGGATGAGGAAGCCATATTACTATCCATTTCCACTTCGACGACAATCAGGCCACGATATTGGAACGTTTACACCCATTGAGGTTAAATGACTCGGGGTAATATACATATTAGCCCAATTTCAGCGTTGTAAATTCGTGTGTTATTGGCGAGAACCCGTATTGAACAAATCAATCAACTCATTGCTTTTTATGTCTCGATACAGGGTTCCGTTTACATCCCACAGTTTCATTACAAAAGACGTTTTCTCTCCCCAGTATATAAATCGATTTGCCACGTGCCATTATACTGTGGGCGATGGTTCGTTTCGGTTACTTGTACTTTGCAGTCGAAAACGGAAAATTCCACTTTTACACCCCCACGAGTGATGGCGGCAGATAATCCATCAACGAGTTGAAATAAGCGAAACATAGGTAAAAGTCGCCACGAAAATGACTCTGGTAGTTCATGCTCACTGTGATGATGATACTGAATAATATCGACCACGATATCGGATTGATGATAAAATGCTTTGGCAATTTCTGCACCTCGATAGGCATGAAGTCTACCGTCCTCAAATGCTTCCTTTGGATTAACCACATCGCCTACATGGAGTATAGGCTGTGATTTTCCAATATCATGGAAAATAAAGGCCTGTACTAATTCATCCTTATTGATACCAATTACTTTCGTCACACCCCGGGCACTAAGTATAGAAAAAATTTTCAAACAGTTCACAACGTGACGATACCCACCATCTTCGATGATACCGGTAATGGTGATTTGACCGCTGTCTCTATCGTAGATATCTTGATATTCAACGGTTGACTTTAGTTTATATTCTATCTTGCTGTTCGGTAAAGTTAACGCAAACGCGAGATCTAATTCTTTCTCCATCTCCATATAGTCCGTGACATCTAATGCAGTTACCAAAATGGCTTTTTGTTCGCCATCCTCAAAGAGAGGAATCACATTCATCGAAACATGTCTATCATTTTTTGTTTGTCGAAACACATGCCTTATTGCCTTACCCGTTTGTAAGACTTCTTCAATAATTGACATTGACCGCCCCTGTGCAACTCGCACAAGTTCAAGGTCGTTATAAAAATGCTTGTTTTCATAATCCTCATTTTCCACATCCAACATGCGTTTCGCCGTGTTATTCATGTACTGTACACAGAAATTAACATCCACGAGAATAATCGCTTCCTCTGTATACTTCACGATTTGACTCAAGAATTCGGATTCCGGAATCAACAAGTTCATGGATACACTCCTTTAACGGCATGAGGCAAAAGAGGTCCCGTAATAACGAAGATGTTCCATTGACCTTCTCGAAACCCGGCTGCCATAGGGAGGTCCATTAGGCCCGTGGCTTTGCGTCTCTGTCTTTCGACAAATTTGCCCATACACGATCGAATTTTTCTAATAATACATTTGACATAATGATATCATGAATATCCTGGTCAATCTCATAAATATTATGACTTGACACTTATAGAGGTTGTTCAAAAAGCCCGGCTTTAGCTCTGTTGCAACAGCTTGATTCACCAGGTGGAACCCCACTATTGGTAATTAGAAGGTAGGAAGGTATGTTGTGGACTTCCCATGCACTGCTCACTTTACCAGTGGCGAAATGTGGACAGACCTATCCTGTGTCGGAGTTGGATTTTCCTCTTATTGGTTTATATGAAGAGAGCGTTACCCCGCCAACGGCAACGACAACTGCTCCGCTTGTATCTCCTCCAACTTCTTAATGTTCGCAACATGATTCTGCGGCAAGACAGTCGCCCTGATGTGCTGAATCATCCGTTCCACCAAACGGAACGCATCCCGCAGGATAACCCATTTCTCTACCCGTTTGGTTTCGCGCACCGGCACCTTCTTGTGTTTCATGACGGAGGTCAATTGATTCGACTCTTGCGCAAACGCGAGTTCCACCTGTTTTCGGAATTTCAACATCTGCTCTTGCAGCATGCTGTCCTGAGGCACCGGTCCGTGAAAAAGGGGATTTTCCTCGAAGGAATAGCCAAACTGTTGATCGCAAAGACCGTGCAGCGGACAGGCAGCGCACTGCGCAGGGTCACCGCGAAACCAAGCGGTATGGGTATCTCTGTCAAATCCATCGAACACGAGGGCGTGTCCTTGCTCGCATTCCGGTTTTCCTTTCGAGGAGCAATGCTCCGGAATGACGGTGTTCTTCTTGATTCCCGTCACCACCGCCACATCGTGACTGAGTAACGCTTCCCTCTGGTCGTTCGCGTTGAAATAACCCAAGTCGGCCACCAGATAGTCAACCTTCAATCCCTCGATTTTCTTCATCATCTCAATCAACGACAACATGACTTTGACATCCGCCGTGTCATTGGGCAGAATGATCGAGAAGAGGACAAGCGGCCCTTTGGGGCTGGGGCAGACGATCGAATGCTTGCGATACCCGATGAAAAACTTGTTCTGATTGGCCTTCGTTCGCTGCACACCGCAGGTGGCATCCGGGTCGGAATACGTCTTCTCACAGTCACACTGGCTTCGATCCGAGCAGCTACAGCGCTTATGCTTATTCCCGTTGACATTGGCCCAACCCGGTCTAGAATCAATACCGGTGAGAATCGGTTGCAGAAAGTCCTTCAGTTTCAGGGCTTGAGCGATGAGGTCGAACAGGATCGAGTAAAACAACTCGGCGCTGACTTTCGTACGGAAATGGCTGAGGCTACTGTGGACGGGCACCCTCTCGATGCTGGGAACTCCGATAAAATCGCGCCACATAATCAATAAGTTCCTCGTCAAATCCCTCGGAAGTCAAATCCACCCCAAACTTTATGACGTAAAAATCATACAGATGCGCCCCAAGGCCGTCGCGATCACAATGATCATCCGGTTCGCGGCATATGGAACTCACTGTTGTCAGACATCGTGTTTCAGCACCTCGGATCGACGGATTGTCACATCGATTGACCGCAGTAGTTACAAGTGGAAACGAGTGTACAAAAAACGTACAGCGGTTGAGCGAGTGAATAGTTGAAATCATTTAACACGCTACGGGCGGTCATGCATACCGTGCCCGTCGCGTGTTCGGCGCAGCCGTATTTGAGCAGGGGACCAGTATGCGTGACCGCCCGAGGCACAAATTTGTTCAAAAAGGGCCTTTGAAAGGTCTCATTTCCAAAAAAATGAAGACAGCGCAAAATGCTCTTTGAAAAGGAGTCTAGACACCTCACAACTGAATTATGTACACTTAAAACGTGATGAGATCTCACAGCGAAACGGATACAACCTCGTTTTGTCCGGTGAGGTAGATGTTCGTAGTCACAAAACTCACAGGGTGGAGTGTGATTAGTTATGAAAAATATTTCGCTAAATGGTGTCGATGTAACTCGGTTAGTGGAAACGGTTCATGCGGTAGCCGCACAACCGGAACTGGGCGCCTTTGCGTTTCAGGCCGAGACTGACTGAAAGACAGGAGGGCAATCCTCAACGACCATTCAGAGATTTGACGTGGGTGGGGCACCCGACACAACCCGCGATACACCGTTTGTGGTGAACAGTGATGAACCGCCCGCCCTGCTGGGACTCAATGCGGCTCCCAATGCTGTGGAACTCTTGCTGGCCGCTCTGACATCGTGTCTGACGGTAGGTGTGGTCTATAATGCAGCAGCAAAGGGGATCACCATTTCGCGATTATCCCTGAAAATTGAGGGCACGGGAAATTTGCAGGGGTTTCTGGGACTATCCGAGACCGTACGCCCGGGATTCGAGGCAATTCACGTACATATTACGCTTGACAGTGATGGATCCCCTGAGGCGCTACAGGATCTTAAGGCCCACGTCGAAAAAACATCTCCTGTTTTGGATTCACTACTTCATCCCGTGCCAGTAACGATTGATTTGAGTTAAAACGTGCTTAATGCAACGATTTTAGTGTATTTAAGATGAATGTGTAAAATAAGTAAAATATTATTAATAACGGCAAAACAAAAGAACCTGCTCTCCCGAATCAGCTTAAGATATCTGATACCCTGTACACCGTCGCGTCCTCTGATTGGTGCCTATCTCTATTCCGCCAAGTAACATTGTAATCTCCCTGCCGATTTCTCCAGTAGATTACACCCGAGAACATTACAGCTCTGAACTCCGTTGGCGAATCTGGATTTGGTTGACGTAAAGCACCCTCTGACATGAATGGAAGAGTAAACAAAACGAGCGTTCCCCAAACATAAGGGACGCGCTCGTTGTCGTTGTCCATGGATTGGTCAAAAATAATCACATGTTAGCAAAGAGAGATTTACTCAAACAGGGCCACAGGACGAACCCAACCACCAGAGGCGTTTTCGATCATAATAGGGAAAGCTGCAATTTTGAAGCCAAAGGGCTGCGGTAGCAGGTCAAGATTGGCCAGTTTTTCAATATGTAAGTATTCGATCTCGGTGCCTAAAAAATGGGCTTCCCACAAGACGCTCGAATCACCAGTTGCCCGATAGTGTTCGGCCTGTAAATTGAGTGGGATATCCCATCCCCATCCATCCGTACCGGTCAAACGTACACCTTGTTCGAGAAGAAAACGAGTAGCCGCTGCACTCATCCCGGCGTGCGCAGAAAAATAGGACGGATCAAAAAATTTCTTGTCAGCATCGGTTCGAATGAGGACAATATCTAAAGTTTTTAGCGTGTAACCGATCCGCTTCAAAGCGGCGTCGACATCTTCCACCTCAATGCTTGATCCTGGCTCTTTGTAACTAAAATCAAGCAACACACCATCGCCATAGCACCATTCCAGTGGAATTCGATCAATCGTGCGAGCAGGTATACCTTCAGACAGTGGGCCGTAGTGGTAAGGAGCATCCATGTGTGTGCCATTATGCGTGCTAAGTGTAACAGTTTCTACTGCCCATGCTCTTCCGTTTGGAAAGGCGTTGATTGGGATGCCCAGTGATTCGGCCGCCTGTTGAGCACCTTCTTCATGTCCGTGATACTTGATGCGCGGAGGGAATGGCTCAGCCGCTCTATTGCTGATAGGAACACTTAAGTCAAAAATCTTCATGAATTCGATCGCCTCTCTTTACTACTCCATTTGTGTTCATACATCCGCTTATCCGCATTTGAGATCAATTGATCAAGATTCCATAACGATTCTTGCGAACTCGCATAACCGACGGAAAATTGAACAGCGGTTGTGAACTCTCCAATTCCTATGATCTTCAACTGTTTAACGATGGTTGTAATTGCGCCCTCCGCCTCAGTCAAGTCAGCAGAAGCATAGTAAATGGCGAATTCATCTCCGCCCAGACGATAAACTTTGTGTTCAGGCCCGAGCAACTGCTGTAACCCAGAGGATACTTGTTGTAAAACACTGTCGCCAACCAAATGTCCGAATTGATCGTTGATTTGTTTGAAATCATTAAAATCAAAGATTGCGAGGCAAAATGACTTTTGACTTTGCAAGTAGATTTCCATGTCATGCATGAATGCGCGTCGATTTCCAACGCCAGTTAATTCATCTGCGTAGAGTAGGCGCTGATGTTCTTCAAAATAGTAAAGTCGTTGCATTCCCATAAAAATAAGTTGTGCCATCGCTACAAGAATTCGTCCCATCATCGCGTCCCAAGGTTCTGTATTTGCATTTCTATGCATGGTGATGAGACCAAGTTCGCTTTGTGTTCGTCCCACAAAAGGAATGAGCGCGACCGAGACTGAACCTGTGTCAACAAACTCCTTTATGGCGCCTTGATGATGAACATAATCGTGAATGAACAGCGGTTGCGCGAGTTTTAATAAAGGATGTAATTCTTCTTCACGGCTGAGAAATTGAGCAGAAACTGTCTCTTTTGTGAAGTCATTGTCACCCGCATAAGCAATAATGCGCGGTGAACCTGTATAAGTGCTGATGAAGATGACACGGTGGAGTCTCAACATCTCTCTGAGTGCCATTGCGGTTAAATCAGCTGCTTCTTGCGCTGTTTCTGCTTCAAAGAGTAGTCTAGCAATTTGTTCAAAGATAAATCCATCAAAGCAGTTTGTCATCATTGGACACCTCGCTATTTTTGCGGCGTCATATTGCCGTCATGAATACATCATTTTACGATCATGTCTACTGGTTATGCTGACCCTATCGAAATGAGTAGGATCATACATGACCCACATTCATCACCCTTGTCAGTCGCTCTGCATACGCATCAAGAAAATGTCGAGTCTATCACGCGGTGGCCCATTTTGGTCATTCTATGGTCACGTGACCATCCGTAACATTATACATGCCCTATGCAGTTACAGATAGATGTTGGGTCGGCGTGTAAGGCAAGAACCATCCTATTTTCAAATCCGGTGCCCCCAACTGCTCAATCAATCTAGCGAATGGTCGACCAACTGGGGGTTTCGCTTGGCCTTGGTCACCCAATTAAACTGAGCGAACTCACACTGGCGCAAAAAGGGCTGGCTGAGATACCACCGATCCATGACGATCCACAGGACCGACAAGAGACCGACCAAGAAACATGCTGACGCAAGGGGATACAAGCAGGTTCAAAGCGAGATCAAGCTTGGGGACTTGGATCTCCCCTTCCTCTATAGCCTTCTTCCAAATGGCATACGAACAGGGATTCTTGACGCCGTTTTATCGTATGGCATGCAGCGCGACCAGATTCATCGCCCAGACATGAGCCTTGTGGGAGCTATCGAAGAGCCAGTAGAGAAACGGGGGGCTAGAACAGTTTCACTTGAATCTATTTAAAACTATGTTATACTATTCATATGTGTAGATTTGAGTAAGTTTGAAGGAACGGGTTTGCTTAGCGTAGGGATGGAGAACGCGGGTGTCGTCAAGGGTGATGACATCGCTTTCAGATAGTGCGGTATTCGATTCCTGTTGATGGCGCTCGGTGTACTTGGAATTAAAATCCTTCACTGTGAAAAGCTAGCCAGAAAACAATTGAGCGCATGCTGGGGAATGGTTGCATTGCGGAACATGCGAAAAACCAAGCCATTTTTGCGGTAAAAGACGGCCACTTTCGAGACCGACGAACAGCGCCTGATGAGGCCGCCCACGTAGAGAAAGACGAGTATTTCGATGGATGTGCCACGGACCTTAAAGATCCCGACTTGAGTGAGAAGCAAGGAGAAGTCGAAGTGATTCCACAGAGACCTCGGGATGGGAAAACCACCGACCTTACTGTGATGGGATAGAGTTTGAAAATGGGGTTTTAACAGACGAATCACAGGCAACACCTACATCGTTCGAGGATAGGCAGTGAGATGCCTTCACGGCGATGTAGGTGTATTTTTCAAATGTCAAGCGATTCTCAATGGATTCTCAACTTTTTCTAATTTACGATTCCCTATTTCATACATCAGCTGCATAGGGCATGGATCTACTAGTAAATACCCAACAAATAACGAAAGTGGAGCACGTGCACCTTGGGTAGCTTAAACAAGTTTGATATCCATTATTTTATGCCCCGATTACTTCAATTACAACCTTGTGGTTCTCAGACGACTCAAGCCCTCCAAGCTGGATGGCCTTTTGTAGTCCGTATATTCCAGCTATCGCATTCGCCTCGTTTCTTGCATACACTGTAGCGATGTGCTCGCCTGCATGGAACGTCTTTCCAGGTTTGGCGTAACACTGCAGTCCCACCCCATGATCCACTGGATCTTGTAAACGTTGACGACCTGCACCAAGCTCTTGCGCAACTCGACCAACTGAATGTGTGTCGATACGTTGAACTGTCAGTGTTCGATCTGCAACCCAGTCGTTACGATAGGGGGCAAGAGGAAGATCCTGTTGAATAGTTGATACATCGCCCCCTTGCGCTTGTATCCATTCTTCAAACTTAGCCCACCCAAGCCCATGGTCCAATGCGTGAATCACCTGGTTTCTTGCGTCCTCAACGGCAAACCCGCGTGTCATGGAAACCATGTGACTCGCCAAGGCAATGACTTCTTCCCGCAGATCATCCGGCCCCTCTCCCTGTAAACATCTCCGAGCCTCATTGATTTCAATGGCATTTCCGACGGCATAGCCCAGAGGACAGTCCATACTGGTCAGGATCGCCCGCACATTGCGACCATGATAGGCGCCAATACGCACCATCAAGTGGGCCAAATCTCTAGCGCGATCCAGAGATTGCATGAAAGCACCATTGCCAACTTTCACATCAAGAACGATATTAGGAGAACCTCCAGCAAGTTTCTTTGACATAATGGAGATGGCGATTAATGGAATGCTATCCACCGTTGCGGTCACATCCCGCAACGCATACATCTTTTTGTCGGCCGGAGCCAGTTCCTCTGACTGCGCAACGACAGCCAAACCAATGCGTTCCACTTGCTTTATAATGTCCTCTCGCGAAAGCGCCACTCGAAAACCGGAAATACTCTCCAGTTTGTCCAGAGTACCTCCCGTATGGCCTAACCCACGACCCGACATTTTCGCGATTGGAACACCCAAACTCGCAACCAGGGGAGCGATAATTAATGTTGTTTTATCCCCCACGCCCCCGGTGGAGTGCTTGTCTACAAGTCCTAAAGGATCTGATGTTTGATTCCCCGACCTGGCTATTGCATCTGTTAACCAGAATACCTCTTCGTCACGCAAGCCTTTGCAATATGCAGCCATCAACCAGGCAACCATCTGATAATCCGGCCATGTGCCATCGACAATGCCAGAAACCAGACGTTCTACATCCTGTTTAGTCATTTCAACTTTGTCCCGGGTTTTCTCAATAATATCTATCACGGTATTCCTCCCTCCTCTGCTGGGTCTAAGACCAAGAGCATACCATTATCTTTCATGCCCCCGATGCAGTCGCCTTACAGGTCAGCGTTTGTGAAGCGATGATTTCACGTTTTACCGAGAATCACTTGCGTATGGCTGGTACCCAACCGATCTGCACCTGCCACAACCAGTGCTTGAGCCTCTGCCAAGGTTCGAATTCCACCTGCCGCTTTTACGCCAACTGAGCCGCCAACCACTTGTCGTAATAACAGAACGTCCGAGATCGTTGCTCCTTCGGCAGCAAACCCAGTGGACGTCTTTACAAAGTCAGCGCCTGCCATAATGCTGACGAGTGCACCCAAGACCTTTTCGCGATCCGTTAAGTAGGCCGTTTCGATAATGACCTTAAGAACAGTTCCCAATCCTATTGCCATTCGCACTTTTGAAATGTCATTCAGAACAGCCTCTAAATCGTCAACTTTCAGAGCGCCAATCGGAAGGACCATATCAATCTCCCTGGCCCCTTGAGATTCTGCCCATTGTGCCTCATATGCCTTTGCATCACTGCCCATTGCACCTAATGGAAACCCCACCGTGGCAGCCACAACAACAGACGAGCCCTGCAACCGATCGCTTGCGATCTTTACAAAACAGGAGTTCACGCAGACACTGGCCACTGCAAAGCGCATTGCATCGTTGCACAATCGTTCGACCGCATCAATCGTAGCATCCGGTTTCAACAGAGTGTGATCGATAAACTTGGCCAAATCCAGTTGGGATATGTCTTTTACCGATTGGAACTCTTGTTCACACCTGATGAGCACCCGTTCCGCCGAATTTCCAAATATGCGCAAAAAATCTTGCTTGACGGTTCCCATCTCATTGAGATTCACCTGAGTCACGACCTCCTTTATCGAGTAAGAACCACGTTCACAAAAGCATAATTAAAGTTGGTCTCATTTTTCTGCACGCAACGACTCGGTCGCAACTGAACGACTTCCCTAACTGCACACAGGAAATATATCCTTGATCAAAAGAGAATCTCCTCAAACAACATCACTCCTCGTGTTCCACAGAAGGTGTGAACATCCCCGCAGAAGTTGGTTTCCTCACATTGCGAATCTCCAACAGCAAGTACAATAACGCGCCTACCAATCCACCAACAACCGGTAGAGGCAAAGTATTGTAGAAAAAACCAGGCAAGAATGTGTTCCCCCAGAAACTCACTACAAAGCCGATGAGAAAAGACACAATCGCTGTCCAGGAAATCCAATCCCGAGAAGTGCGGGGAGAAGAAAAGAACTCTCCGGAAGGGGTGGACTTCTTTTGTACCCACAACCAGTCCACAATCAAAACAAACGTGAACGGAATCACCACATCACCCACCATATCGAGGAATCCCGAAACCCGATTCAAAATCCCGCCAACGGCAAGCAGAATGGAGAGCATCCCAAGAACCACCGTAGCCAATGGTTGCTCCCAGCGAAAGGGCTTGTGCACCGTATTCATCGCTACCAACAGATCGACAGTGGAGGGATACAGATTCATGGCATTGGTGTGAATAATGGCAAGCGCCACGCCAATGGCCGCCACCAAGCCCCATATCGGAATGTGCGGTCCGAGCAGAGCGACATTCCAGTTTCCCGTGATTCTCTGGGAATAGATGCCCACAATTCCCATCAGAAGCACGGGCAACATCACCCCTGCGGAAGGTGCGAGGAAGTAGCTGAAAGACGATCCGGTCCTGTCTTTCGGCACGCAGAACCTGGACACGGTGGACAGCTTATAGGTCCATGCAAGAATCGAGAAACTGACGACGATCGTGATCGCTCCGCCCCAATTCATAGGTGCCGTAGGAACAGGGTAAGTTATGGAGAAGTGAGTAAACAGATAGATGGCCAAAGCACCATAACAGACAATCAGGAGTACTGATGTATATCGATAGAAATATTCCAGCCACTTCATGCCGAATAACACAAGCACAATTTGAATAATGCCAATCAACCAAAACCAAATAGATCCCGACGAGTGAAAAATGGAGGAGAGGATTTGACCACCTACCTCAGTATTTAGACCGAACCATCCGACATTCACAAAGGTGAATAATATGGCCAGCAAGAAAGAGCCTGCCAAACCATATGTCTTTCTGGCTACAATCAGAGCCGTTAGCGGCGTTTCTCTCCCCATTTCTGAAAACAGACCCGCCGGAACAACCCCGATCAACCAACCAATCACAATCGCCAGAATCGCATCGGTAAGACCGTACTGAAACAGTAACATGCCAATCAGAGGTGTCATGGCGGACGCCGAAGCCATCGCCCACACGTTGAACATTTTCCCTGATGTCATGGTACGCTGAGAATCTGGAACCGGCAAAACACCCACAGTTTCCATTTCGCCAGAGAGGCGAGTCCACCAAGAAAGTTGAGACACGATCCTTTCCTCCCGAAATTGTATTTTATCACCATTCACGACCTGTGCCTGATGATGCCGAATCGAAAACGCTCTGGAACAAAATGATCATGGGACAGTAGCAAGGGAATCATATCTTGGTTGTAGTGGACTTGTATTAATCGCAATAGCGGAACCCCGCGTGCAACGGAGAGTTTCCCCGCGATTTCACTGGTTGCCAGGGTCACTTCAATCGTGCTACGCGCATGGATGACAATCTGTTCCGTTTTCTCCTCCAGATACTGAAATAACGACTCTGTGAGTTCCTCCGGCCGCTCCGGCATAAACTGATCAGGAATGATATCGACACAGTACATGACCGGCGTTTGATCGGCCGTACGAACACGATGGATTTCACCGATTGTGCTCAGATTCCAGAATTTAAAAATCTCCCGTTCTCCCGACGACAAGGGGCGCCTCAGTAATTCCAGACCTTGGGTTCCGGGTTGATACCCATGCTTTTCAATCCATTGTGTCACGCTCATCAACGTCTCTAATCCAGCTGTAATCTCCTCCTTTTTCCCGACGAAAGTTCCTATCCCACGCTGACGACGCAACACACCCTTGTTCACCAAGTAGGATATGCCTTCACGCAATGTCGCACGACTTACGCACAGGAACTCCGCAAGTTCATCTTCCGGGGGGATTTTTTGTCCGTATTCCCAATCCCCCCTCTGAATTTTTCCCTTGATCTGGTCAACGACCTCCACATAGAGGGGAGGTCGACTGTATCTTGGAGTCACCGTCTATATTCCCTCCACTTTGTCAGACGTCTGACAACTGATGTCTTAACATATTGTATCTCAAATCACACGTGCTCGCAAGCGCTTTCACATCGCGCTTGCGAATAGGAATTTGTCCATCCCTGTATGATCGGATTGAGTTTATCCACCATCTTCCCGGGCGACCAATAGAGCACAAAGCGCAGGGCTGTAACTTCTTTTACCTTCGCTCACTTCTTCGTGAAGATGCGATGAAGTCATACTCGCAGCAACATTTTTAGGAGTAGACTAATGCAACGACTTGCAGTAAAATCACTAAAGTATGGAAGATATAATCGGAGAATTTCACTATTTCAATCAGCACTTGAATTAGAGTGCCCATGGTGTATTGTGGAACGCAGGTTTAAAATGGAGTTAGGAAAGTTAGATGTTTTTTAAATTTACATGTAACAGTCAAGTTTACTTGTTCATTCTGTGCGACTCCTAATCAACCGTTCTATGATGTAGGACACGATGAGCAAAAGTCGCGACATTTAGATTTTTGGGAGTACAGAACAGTTACACACGCCCCTCATCCTCGAGTGAAATATAATACGTGCATGAAGGTCAAATATGCCTTAGTCTCATGAACTCGGTACAACTGCAGTTTCACTCGAAAATTTGAGCGATTTATGCTCGAACTCATTCGAGAGATGCCTATCAATGCAGCGGCACGTCTCGTTCGAGAACACAATACAAGTCTGTGAAAATCGTACATCATTATATGAATCAAGCACTGAAGAGGCAAGATCTTTCCAGACTCACCCGAATTGCGATCGGTGAAATGTCTTCTCTACGAGCGCATCGATATGTGATGATCATCATGGACAGTGAGAAGTGCCATGTGGTGCTTGCTTCTCCTGAAAAAGATGCCAGTACAGTCAAGGCGTTTGCTCAGCACTTAGCAACACATCAAGGGAAACCTGAACAAATTCAAGAGTATTGTTCTGATATATCCGCGGCTTTTATGAGTGACATGACGAGTACATTGTCACAAGCAGAACGTACGATCGATAATTTCCTCGTGATGAAGATGAACAATGCGAGAGTGAATGTCACAAAGACACTTCGTAAACTCCGCAAGGGCATTCTTCATTAGTTTGAAACCAAGATGACAAATGGCGTAATTGAGGCGTTAAATGGCATCATAGAGTGCCATTTCATGCTAGATAGCGAGGAGCCTAGTTTTTTAGATGGGTGAATATGTATGAAAAAAGTATATATTACGATTTTACTTGTGATCAATGGATTGGCTATCATTCTTTTTATCTATTTATCCCATGTTTATTGGAAAACAGACGTTCTGAGAATCCAACAAAATTTAACGATTCAATCTTCAGAAGCTGCGGCACTCCTTGATCATCGTCTAGCTTTACAGCAACAATTCTTACATGAAGAGGCAATCGCTTTATCACATGTGTCCTCTATTTCTGCAATAAATCATGCTCTGTATCAACTACAACAAAATCTCAAAACTGATCATGTACAAACGATAGCTGTCGTCACGGATCAAGCCATGTATCTATCGAGAATAGGTCCATTTATCCCCATTCCTAAAGAGATCTTTCGTCACTCTGTTTTACTGTCCCCTCCATTCTCTAATGTGGATCAAAAGGGACAATTTTGGATACTTGAAGGCTCTCCCCTTCCCAATGCCCCGCATCGGCTAGTCGTTGCAATTTATCCTTTACAATTGTCAACTCTCTACAACCACTTACATACTTCTCTATACCCGGGGTTTTCGTTACAACTGGAACGAACAGACGGTACCTTACAAAGTCAATCGCCGCTTCCTCCCCACCCGGCGTTGGGTAAGTTACAATCTGACTGGATTTCTCAACAGATCGCTCATACTCCTCTCGTTCAAGCGGGTATGGGAATGGGGGCGATCCGTCCAAACGGCTCTGTTCACCTCATTGCTTTTACGAAACTAACTAATTATCCGTTATATGTAGTCAGTAGTATTCCGCTTCACTCTGTCTTTTTACAGTGGCTACATTCCATGCTTTTAGGAATTTTCGCGTTCTTGCTTCTTGCATTTCTATCCGATGCGGGTATTTTATTGATCCTCAATCGTTTAAACGTATCTCGTGAACATCATGCATTCACGTTACAATTATATGAAAGTCTCTCCAAAGTGAATCACATTACGAGTAACGCAATGAATGAAAGCGAATGTTTTCAAACGCTGATTCCCGCTTTGTGTGAAGGTACTTTCTATGCGGCGTGGTTTGGAGTATTACAAGAGGATGTGATTCATGTCCTCTTCGCTGCTGGACCTGGGACGGATGATTTAAGAAAAATACCCTTTGATTTATCCGAAGAAAGGGAAGAGTATCAACCGCTCGCTCTGCGATCTATCAAACTTCAGCAAACGCTTTACGATAATGAAATTACAGAGGCACGTACACATCAAGGGTATGTAACATTTTTAAAAACCCATCATTGGTCTTCTGCGATATCGATTCCCATTGTACGACAACATCGCATATGGGGGGTGTTAACGTTGGTCAGTGATCATGCGAATGCATTTAAAAAGACAATTCTCCCGCTTGCAAATCAGATTGGGCGTTCTCTACAAGATGCACTGGAACGCATTGATTTACGTGTGACGGAGGCCCAGTATCAACGAAAAAATGAAATTAACCTCTCATTTCATCGCCTTCTAGGTCTAATCGCGGAAATTTCACAACAGAACATGACAGAAGGTCAACTCTTGCAGTTACTTTGTGATGCATTGATTAATCGGGATGTATTTGCCGGGGCATGGATTGGCATTCCATAGCCTCTCGGCAAGTGCCTGCCCATAAGTAGGCGCAAGATGAAATACAGTGATAATTTTACTGGGAAAGAGGTGATCTGTAGATGGGCAGCGGGTTACCCACCGTTTTTGGGCATGACAAACAA
>JAKACV010000048.1 GCA_021821085.1 Bacillota bacterium
CGATTGAGAATTTCCAGTTTGACGACGTCGAGGCACAGTCTTGGCTTGCTGATGCTGGAGGGGTTAGGCAATCACGCGGGAGCAGCAAGCCTTGCGGTTCAACGGAAATTGAATGCCGAGAGGCTATCTTCTAAAAAGGAGGGGAGAAACATGATGTATGGGTTCTATGGTAATGGAGGATTTGGGAACTATGGTTGGTTAATGATGTTGGGGGTGGAATTATTTAGTTATTGATCCTGGGTGGTGTTGTGTGGTTATTGTTTCGGTTATTTCGTAGTCGGATTTTTACAGGAGACCATTTTCAGGACAACGCACAAGAAATCATTCGAAATCGCTTTGCTCGAGGCGAGATTAACGAAGATGAATTTCAATATCTCTCAGAAAAGTTAAAATCTCAATAATATGAAGAGAAACTGTATCTAAGATGAGCTTGCCAGTTTGCTGGAAGAAACAACACCGTCATCTGTGACAGAAGTGGCATAAGAATGGACTTGCTGTTGAACAATAGGTTATGGTTAGGATAGAACACAGTAGATCCCCGCTCTGTATTTTGTGAGCAGGATCTACTTGTGTTTTGTTTTGTAATTGGTGTACTTGGATGAAACTTGATAAGGAATGCTCATAGGTTAACCCACGTTTTGGTATGGTCGTTATAGGTACAGTTATTCTCCTTGTTCTGCACCATATTCCTGAGGGTTGCTAATCCGTTTTTTGCTGGCCATGATCACCGCTTCTTCAAAAAATGAGCAATCCCTGTGGCCCAAATAGCCAGTACCATAACAAATATCCACCCGCAATCACCATCACAATGGCACTGAGTTTTTGGATGTATGGTAAAGCGATGTGTAAAAATTTCTCCAAGACAGTCCGTGCAGACGTAGCCAAGATGGAGAGAATCGTAATTATGAATCCCATTCCTATACTATAGGTGAAAAAGATGAACAGACCGTTACTCAAGCCAGCACCAAATCCCTGGGAGGCAACGCTTAGAAAAACAGGTAAGCTGCAACTCAATGAGGCAAGTCCAAAACCTACCCCATAGGCGAAAAAAGATCCCGAAGAGCCACGTGTAAAGATGCGTTCCAATAAACTTGTCACTCGGTTTGTAGAAATGCCGAGATGAAGTTGTCCACGCCATACAAAGAGGGCAAGGACAAAAATCATGAGCGCTAGGAAGATGGAAATGATACGTGTTGCGCCAAAAAGCAGTTGACCGACGCTCGCTACGAGCAATCCTGCAACGCCAAATAAGATCACGAATCCGAAGGTCATGAGCAGGCCTGCTCGCAAGCCGTCAAGCCAACCTAAATCGCGCTGCTGCATGCGCCCAGATAAAAGATACATAAGGTATGAGGGGAGTAGGGCAATTCCGCAAGGATTAAACGCGGAAACCATCCCTGCAGTGCCAGCGACGATCCAACTAAAAGGCATGAAGTGTTCCTCCGTATCGATCGATAATTATTTTATTATACATGTCTAGTAAGTGATTGGAACTGACAGAAAACTAAAATTACATAAAATTCACGCTGAAATTCAATATGAAAAGTTATTGTTCTTTAATTTTCTGTGTAAGTGAATCTAAATCGTTTATTTTTGAAAATGACCACGTCGCTTTACCCTTGATCTGGGATAGATGATTATCAAAAAGAGGATGAGTTGATATACAGATGAATGTAAACTGTATATTATTATTGTAGAGGGATGCTTCATGGATGAGACGTTCCGTAAACGTAAAGTATGGTATCTCCAGAACAATCAGACATAAATTCAACAGTTAACACACATCATACTGTAGTTTTTGTAAAGTATGATGTGTATTTGGAAGTTGAGATTTTCCAGAACACTCTGGCTCAGTTTCATGGTAGACCTGAGTTAGTCGAACAAATGACCGAAGAGTTGAGGCAATTATTATAGTGGATTCAATTTGATAAACGAAACCAAATGAAAAGCGGAAGTATGGAGATGATGACGATTGAGTATTAGCCCCATTTTGTTGGATATAGCGGAAAAATTCGAAACTGAACGGCTTATCATTCGTTCACCTCTTTGGGGTGACGGTGCAGTAATAAATTCGGCAATTTGTGAGAGCATTGAGGAACTTCGCCCTTGGATGCCCTGGGCACAACAAATACCAACCATTGAACAATCTGAAGAGAACGTACGCGTGGCCCGATTAAAGTTTTTGGAGCGGTCTGACTTGAGACTACATCTCTTTTATAAGGAAACGGGTGAATTCATCGGCGGAAGTGGTCTCCATCGTATTGATTGGACAGCGCGAAAGTTTGAGATTGGATACTGGATTCGTACATCACAAAGCGGAAAAGGCCTTATGACAGAGGCGATTGATGGTATTACTCATTTTGCAATTCACCAGTTATCTGCCAATCGTATTGAAATTCGCTGTGACTCAAACAACATCCGTAGTGAACGGATTGCTGAACGACTTGGATTCACATTAGAAGGTATCTTACGAAGTGATATACGCGATATAACTGGAATATTAAGAGACACCTTGGTTTTTGCTAAGGTTCGGGGACAAGAATTTTAACATGACATTTTGCCTTGAGTGATTCAACACGCGCAGTGTTCGATCAAAGGGCGTGAGGATGAATCATATCAAGTCATGACTACGCAATTTATGAACAATCGCTTACGATGCTTGCGGCCAGGCATGTTCAATTAGTCAGCGAAAAGAATGAACAGAGATACTGGTATTAAGTTCATAGGGGAGAATTGTGATGGTACTAGAAGCAGCAATATTAAACGTGAAAAGGGTCGAGAGGTGGAGTTTAAGGAAGAGTTTCGGAGTGCTGCCCCTACAATCCATTTTCTCAATGAATGGATATTTGGCACATGAATCGTTGCCTTGGTGGAACATTTTGAACGGCTTATCTGATTAAATCACACTGGGAGTGTTCCAGTGAGAAAAGTAGAGGTCGTTTTGTACTCCAGTGATTGGGTTCGTCCATTTGAGCAAGAATCTTCTCTTATCCAGCATATATTCAGGGATACCCTGGGTGAAATTCACCGCATCGGCAGCACATCTGTAGCAGGATTGAAGGCGAAACCTAATATCGATATCTTGCCCATTGTGCAATTGTACGTCATCTTGCATTCCGTGACTATCTCCGATCACACGCTTTTATCTCTGGTCAATATGGCGAGTTGAAACAAACATGAGCGGAACATTTTCCCTGTGATATGGATGCATACATAGAAAACAAAGACACATTCATACAGGAACTGGAGCACCAAGCATTCGCGTGGTATTGGTTGAAAGACAAAGCCATGCAGGAACAGAACGTGAACTACCACGAAGCTAAAGACTTCGCGGCTTCCTAAAAAAAGCCCAAGTTCACCAGACTCAGTTCGTGGAAAGACGAACTACGTTAAAACGGTCATGACACCCTCGGTTGACGCATCAGACCGTTGCCCTGTCGCCTGTATTTAAGTAGAACTGAGGTAAGGTTCGGTGATATAGGCGCAAAAAGCCGTTTTAACCTTGTCGAGATGAAGCCGGATTCCATTTGCGGTAACAGCAAATGGATACGCATAACCTGCCTTTAGGCAGAGAATTTATCCGAAAGGATGAAACAAATGGTTTATGTACGAACCCAGGATGGAAAGCCATTCATGCCGTGTTCTTTTGCTATCGCAAGATTGTTTTTAAAACAAGGAAAAGCAAAAGTGAAACGCAGAACTCCTTTTACGATTCAACTTCTGTATAAGACGGATACTGCATACACGCAACCTGTCATGCTTGGGGTGGATACAGGAAGTTCGAAAGTAGGTTCAGCAGCTGTTGATCACAAAGGGGATGTCTTATATATGTCTCAAATTGAGATTCGAACTCCATGCCGGGAACCTAAGATTGAAGGCAATCGGCAAGAAAAAAAGGGCAACTTTGTCATGCTACACAAATGAATAGCATCCGAACCCAACTTCTTAAACGAGTCAACGCAGAAGAAACGTTCGATTTTGTCACCAAAGAACATCGTCAACTTATGGAACTGCCGAAAGACCATTATTTTGATGCAGTAGCTATTGCTTCACAAGGGTCAATACCCACATTTAAAACGAATCAGGTGCTATTCAAAAGATGTGTTTCGGACGGAGATTACCAACAAACAAAAGGCATTGAAAGCGAACAACGAATCACCACTTGCAAGATTAAAGGATTTCGGAAGTTCGACAAGGTACAGTATGTAGGTCAAGCCTATTTTATTAAAGGTAGGATGTCTACAGGATATGCGATCTTAATGGATATTCACGGAACAAAGATCGATTTCAAACCTATTCCAAAGTTTGAAAAGATGAAAAGAGAGAGTGCGCGTAGATCGTGGATGATGACACAAAAAATCATGCAAAGTTCCTGATCTTGTATCATCTGATTTTTGTCTGCAAGTACCGCAAGAAACTCCTCATCCGATATGGAGATTTTGTAAAATTTATTTTTGAAGAGATTAGCGCAAAGTCTGATTTTGTGTTTGAAGAAATGGAAGTGGATCAGGATCATATTCACTGTTTGGTTAAGAGCGAACCAAGTGTTTCTCCATTGGCAATTGTACGGAGGTTAAAATAAGAATCCCCTACAACTTCAGATATCGCTGGCGTAGACTTATGCAATATCGGAGGGATAGAGTTGATTTTTCGATATTGATGGGACTGGTGTGTGAATGTATTGGCGCGTCCGAAGCGTAGCGTCACGGCGTCCGTGCGCGTAAGAAGACGCATACCGCGAATGACATATCTTGACCGAGTAAACGTAATGTAATCTAGGGAAACTGGAGGGGGATACGGGTGGATACAATTATCTCGATGTTTTATATAGGACAGAGGAAAATGAACGTTGAACACCGTTCTTATTCTCAACTTCGGCAATGGCTTTTGGGAATGGTGTCCATCACTTTAGTCACTGCCATATGGGGCTACAGCAATGTGGTTATCCGTCAGGGAGAGACTACAATTTCACCCAGCATTCTTCTGTGGATGCGGTTTAGTATAGCAGGCATTGTGATGTTACCCATTGTTTTACGTACTCGATTATCGTTGCGAAATTGGTTTTTTGGTTTAGGAACGGGCGTATTGTTGGGCATGTCAGTTTTAGCACAAGCTTGGGCCATGTTGACCGTTCCGGTAGATGAAGTGGCATTTATTACCGCTTTGTATGTTGTCTTTACACCTCTTGGGATGTCTGTTATTCAAAAGAGGTTTCCATCAAAACTCATATGGTACGCAGTATCTTTCAGCTTAATCGGTACGACATTCCTTATTGGCAAGTTAACATTACACCTGTACATCGGAATTCTTTGGGCAGTTGTGGCGGCAGTAGGACTATCAGGACAAATTATCAGTACAACTTTCCTAGCGAAAACTATGTCGTCTGTTCAACTAACAGGTCTTCAGTCGGTGGGGGCAGGGATTTCAATGACCGTAGCTGTTGTTTTTCAAGGTGTATTTCATCCATCAATTTACGTTGGAATGTTTCACTGGACAATAATAGAGTGGCTTTGGATCGGGTACTTATCCATTCTCGCCACGGTACTCGCAGTTTTCCTGCAATCTTGGGGGCAAGCGAAAATTTCGGCAACTGAGGCTGCCTTGGCATTTAACATGGAACCAGTATGGACAGCAGTCTTTGTGTGGGTAATTCTCTCTCAAGGGATGACGATTGTGCAGATCATTGGTGCTACATTGATAATAAGTAGCTTGACGTTGGTATCGAAACCGACTCAGGATGGCGGGGTTAGTTCAACAGGGTGATCGCCATGCTGTAGTTGGAATGTTTGCGTATTGAATCGATTCATCTAACGGGTAAAAGGATTGCGCGGGGTTTCCATGATGAGCGCAATCGAAAGAGATGCGTTACTCTTAATTGTTGACGTTCAAAAGGCATTCGATGACCCTGTTCGGGATAATACAATAACATATAAAAAAGGGAAATATTTAAATGATTCTTCACTACTGGCGAGAAACGAATCAATCTGTCTTTCATGTTCAACATCTATCTACGAATCCTACCAGTCCACTTCGCACAAACCATATTGGAAGTGAAATTAAGAATGGTGTAAAGCCCCTATCAACTGAATTCCTCATTTAAAAAAGTGTAAACAGTGCATTCATCGGTACAAATTTGGAAGAATGTTTGAAAAAGTATGGATATCAAATGATCGTTATCGTAAGGTTAACGACAACCCACATAGCGGCAAACCTTGGATGTAAGCCGTACCCTGATCTCGGATTATACGGCAATTGCGGGTGATTCCTGTACCTAAAGCGCTGCAGGTATTCATTAAAGGGTGACAAGTCTATGTCAAACACCCTCCCTGTTCAGACTCGGATGATCTGCAGGTGTTGTCGGCGAGGTTACCATGAATTGTTGATAGTCAGTAAACTTAATTGCGTGCATGATCTGCATAGATCTCAACGAGAATAGGTTCTGCGATGCGTCGCCATCATCTCTGTTCCGAGTCTATGCAATAGGAATTGTCCTAGCAATTCACCTCCTTCAGGAGCTTCATTTGGTATGAGAAAATCTTCTGAAGCTCGTGACTTTCCCTGTTCGCTAAGCACGTTTTTTGCGGGCCGTTCAAGCGACGAATTGATGTGCCGTTTAGTCGATCCTATGTTTTCTTGCTCGAAGGAAATACTGTACCGTCCGGCAACGTTCTGCAAAGGGAGGATCGAAAACTGGCAGGTTCAAACGAGTAGCGACCTCTTCTAATTCGCTAATAAGAAGTTCGAATTCGGGTGTGCTGTCTTGCACCATACCTACGAATTCAATGGTTAAACCCACTTCTTCGAATAGACGTGCGATTTCCACGAGCGTATAGAATCGGAGATGCGTGCGATCTAAAATTCCTGCATTTTGATAAGTCCACGTGCCTTGCAACAAACCAGAAAGAATTTCAGTATGTCCGATATTTGGAACGGACGTGATGACATACCCATTCTCTTTGAGGTATGGGAGCAAGTTGTAAAGCATTTGCTGTGGTTGTGCGACGTGCTCTAGTACGTCGGCGAACACCAGTGCATCAAACCATTGATCAGGATATGGGAGCTGAATGTCCACTGCGTCACCGACCCATACTTGATCCAGAACTGTCTGTGCGTCGATCGCTGCATTTTTGTCAAATTCAATTCCAGCGACATAGGCAGCTCCGTTGTTTTTAAGGGTTAATCCAAGCCCTCCACATGCACAACCTACATCTAGCACACGATTGACTTTGGGAACTAATGTAGCTAGATCTTCACGTAGCCATAAACTATAGGATGGATTCACCTTCCACTTCTCGAAAAACTTTTTTTGATTTTCTATAAGCAAGTGACCATACTGTGGGTCGACGCGATTGGTTACACTTCCAAAATGATGAATGTAGGTATCGGCCGCAATGACCAATTTGTACCCTGCACGTCGAATGCGTAGGGAATAGTCATCATCCTCAAAAGTTCCTTTGCCAAAACGCTCATCAAATGTACCAACTTGCTCATAAACTTTACGATGAATAAGCAGACAAAAACCGACAAGCCTTAAGGCATATAGCCATTTGTTGAGATCGGAATGGTTGTAGGTTCGTGCAAACTCGTGATACTCTTCTATCGTTTGATAAGATTGTGTCCTTAATTGTGCACCAGACACCGCGTTAGAGACGGGTCCTACGGCGCCATGCTGAGAATTAGCATACAGACAATCTAGTAGATTATCCAACCACTTATAACTCACGATCACATCGTTATTTAGAATAAGCAATTGATCGCCATGAGCAGTTGCTATCCCTTGGTTGCACGCAGCTGGGAATCCCTTGTTGGCACCATTTTCAACTAAAATTATGCCGCTCATTGCTTTTAATGTAGGAACCGTTTCATCAGTGGATCCATTGTCGACGACGATGATCTCGTAGGGAGAAGTTGTATACTTTTGCACACTCTCCAAACATTGCTGCGTATATTCCCAATGGTTTAAAGTGGGAATGATGATACTCGTTAAAGTTTGCACAACTCGGTATGGATTCACGGTTTAACCCTTCCTTTTTTATAAAACGTGGAGTGGATCGGTTTGTCGGTAGAGAACGTATTCTGAATCTAATTCCATGAGTATTGTGCGGATTTCATGTGTTCCAGTCTTAACAGGGCGAAATTCTGTCACTTCCCAAAAATTGCGAATCATATCCCAAAACCGCTCCCCTAATAAAAATGGAGACATGCGCAAATTTGCCTCAATTTCACCGTCAGGATCCACAAGTTGAATTTGCTCAAAACAACTGATTGAATTTTCAAGTGAGCAACACCATTCATGCACAATATAAAATGGAGTGGGGTCAGTTTGAACAATGCCATAGAGCCAGTCGACAAGGGATGTTTTTCCATCTTCATGAACAATGGTTTTGCATAAGATGCTCGTTTGCAATCGGATAAATAACATATCCGCAAGATGCGGTGCGCCCATCATAGTCTCACTCCGTTCCATTCCAAGTAAGATCATCATTTCCGATTCGCTGCACTAACTTTTGATACGCGAGAACGAAGGCGTAGTAATCTTCTGGTGAACGAAGGGCATGACAAAGAGATGCTTTAAGCAGTTCTGCAATGGAAGAATAGGTTTGCCAATTTGCCGTTAATTTGAGAAGTGAAAATTCTGTATGAAGTTCCCCCTCTACACGCAAGACCTGTTCACATACTTCTATGCATTTTTGGGGCATCTTGAGATGTAGAAATCCGTAGGCCAAGGTATATGCGGCCAAGGTCCAATAAGGTGTGCCGATCGCTTGCTCCATCACTCGTTGTAATGGCTGCAGCGCCTTATCCCAACATTTACAGCTAGACCACTCCACTCCTAGACAATAATTGACCCAAGGTGATTCTCCATTTTCTTTGATCTCCAACTCCAGCAATCGAATATTTCGCTGATGTTTGTGTCGTCTTTCTACAATAAAATCTAAATACCCTAAGTGTTCGATAGTCATCGGTAGGCGACTGATTTTTACATTTGTTCCATAACGCCTATACAAACTTTCAGAAAGATCTTCATGGACTCGATGGTGAAAGCGAACATGTGGGTCATTGCGAAAGAGGACGATGCGTTCATCAGAGAATAAGGATTCGTGGGTTGATTCTGGACCAATATAGCTCACGATAACAGCTTTGAAAGCTTTTGCGTCTGTTGTCGACAAAAGTGCATCAAGTTCAGTTTGTGACATCTGCACATGAAGACGTTCGTCAGCATCGATCGCAAGAATCCATTCGCCTGTCGCGTGCTGTAACGCGTAGTTTCTTGCAGCAGAAAAGTCGTCTTGCCAAGGAAATTCAACAACTTTGCATCCGCAGTTCCTCGCGATATCAGGTGTTCTGTCGACAGAGCCCGTATCGATAAGGATTATGTCATCCGTGAGTTGATAGATACTCTTTAGGCAGTCAGGCAAGAATTCTGCTTCATCGCGAGCAATTATACAGGCTGTCAACATCAGTCTTTTAGCTCCTTTAGCATTGCACAAGCGATAAGATGGTATTTTCCATACAATTCGTAGTACCATTCCTCCTGCATGGCCGTGCGATGTATTTTTACTGGCAATAGGAGGAGCAATTGACCTAAGCGCTGTGTTGGGCCATCAAAGGATGTGAGCGTAGCCAAACACGTTAAAAATGAAGTCGTATGAGTTAAATCATCTGTATTAATGCAGAGCTTTCTCGTGATGAGTGACTTGTTAATCAGATGAATCAGTTCCCATATAGGTTCCTTTCCCCTTTCTTGCTCGTTGACCCCTTCCATTCGATTTTTGACACTTTCGAATTTCCCTTCACTCCAATCACATAGACACAGCTGTGTGACAGCAGGAAGATAGGTCGGGCGAAAGTGCACACTTTGCTCAAAAAAAGTTCTTGCGCGTAAAACATTCTTCTCTACGAGCGCGATCACACCCAGAAAAAATGTCGGCAGATAGGTTCCGCACCCTTCCTGTGTAGGAAAAGTCGGAGGGGCTTCGCCGAGATCAACACATTTTTCAAAGGCATCATGTGCCAAATCCACTCGTTGTTGCTCAATGTATAGACTGCCAAGCAGAAAATAGAGGTCTGTATACGCAGGGAACTCACCGATTGCTTGTCGAACGACTTCTACAGCCTTGTCGACTTGACCTATTTGCCACAACGTATACGCATACTTCGCTGGAAGTTCAGGTAGCCAATACTGCGCATCAGCGCCTTCTTGTAAAATCATCGCTTGCTCGTAATGTTGAACGGCATCAGACAGTTTCCCAGCGCGTAACCATTCGTTCCCCGTGTAGTAATGTAACGTCGGATCAAACGGTCTTTGCTGTAATTCAACCTGCAAAATCGCTAGATTCCGATCAACTTTATTGTGTTTTTGCACAACGTTGTCGAGGTATCCGCGATGAATGATAGAAATGGGCGCCAATAGATATCTTGTATTCGACAGTTTTGGAATACGTTCATGTATGGCGCCTGTAAAACGAAATGACGAGCGATTTTTGAATAAACGCAATTGCGCGTAGTTCAATACGCTCGGGTGTTTCGAATTTCCTACTAGGTTTTTTGTGATGAAAAAAAATGCGTCATACGGTTCTTGATCAGTCAAATTTCGAATGTGTGCATGACTCGAAATTGGTAATTCATCATCGGCGTCAAGAATTAAGATCCATTCTCCTTTGGCGTGTGAAAGCGATTCGTTGCGCGCCTCTGAAAAATTATGACTCCAATCCAAAGAGTAGATTTCCGCTCCAAATGTTCTGCATATCTCAAGAGTCTGGTCTGTTGAACCAGTATCGACGATAATGATTTCATCGACGAGTGCAACTGCGCTTTGCAAACAGCGAGCGATGGACTCCTCTTCATTTCGAACAATCATACATAAACTAATACGGTTCATGTAAAACCCTTCTCGTGCTCTGCCTTAAGCTGCAACAATATTTTTGATTCAGGGAACTTTTCCAATCCCAGATTGACCATCCTCATGCCGCGGTCGAGCAAGTAGTTTTGCACTTGTGCTCGCAGTTCTCCCTTTTGATCATATTGTTCGATAAATCGGCGCAATGATTCTCGTTCGTCCAAACAAACATAGGTTAGGATCAGATGTTCTAGTACGTCTTTTGTCTTTTCTGCACGCTCTAGATAGTTTTTGGCTTGCTCGAATTGGTCAGATAAAGCGAGCGACATGCCGAGTAGAGCAGTTTGTTGTGTTCCAGCCAGTGCGGCTATAGACGTTAAGTAGTCTAAAGTGTCTACACTTGCATCTTCGCGCAACAAGAGATTGGCAAGGCGCAAGAAGGATTGAACAAACGAAGGATTCTGTTCAAAAGCCTGGCGATAGGCAACGGCGGCTTCAGCGATTTTTCCGAGAGACCAAAAAGACTGACCCATAGCAAAATAGGCACGATAGGTCGAAATCCCTTTCTCAACAGTGTACGGTGGGATTGGCGGATCCCCCATTTCTATACATTTCGCATAATGTTGTAAAGCGAGAATCCATTCTCCTCGGTGTGAGTAATAGACACCTTTTAAATACACCAGATCCGTGTAATCTGAAAATAAATGAACCGACTCTTCAAGGAGTTGGTTAGCTTCTTCCCATTTCCCTGCTTGCATTAACGTGGAAATGTACACTTTGTAAAACCGCGATGCCCAGAGAGCGTTTGGATTTGCCCATTCCTGAACGGAGCGAAAAACAGAGATTGCTTGATCAATTTGTTTGCTTCGCACGTACTCAATACCAAGATTAAACGCCCGAAACCCATCTCTTGGATGCAGCTTTACTTCACGCAGAGCAATGTCCAAGTTGCGCTCTTTTTTGCATTTTTCCATTACCACGTGCTTTAGATAACCTCGGTGAATAAGTTCTATTTGCGAATCAAAAATGATTCCTGGCGGGTTCGCGTGAAGGATGGATTCTGCAATCTGTTCATGGAGAGCTCCCTTATATCGATACTGTGGATCGTTTCTAAACATCCGGACGTTTAGAGACTCTTCTACTTCGTTAACTCCTTCGCCATCTGTTTGATTCAAAATATGCACAAAAAAAGCGTCCGCGTTTGGAAAGTCTGTGAGGCACTTATAAATAGAAGAACGTCCTTGTAAAGTCAAAATCTCGTCAGCATCGAGAACGAGGATATAGTCTTTGGTGGCATAGTTCAGGCTGATATTTCTCATGCATGCAAAATCTGGAATCCATGAGACGGGATAACAACACGCGCCAAACTGCTTTGCGATATCCAGAGTACGATCTGTTGAACCTGTATCGACAATTACGATTTCATCCACCATCCCTGCTATACTGCGCAAACATTCTGCCAAGAAGTCCTCTTCGTTGCGCACAATCATGCAAAGAGATATGGAGGCCATTTCCTATCACCAGCCTTCTCTATTTCTCCATCTTATTCGCGTAAAATCACATGTTTATGGATTTATACCTATTTATAGAAATAGAAAAATGAAAATAGGTCAAAATCCACAATTCATTTTGTTGTATTGAATAAGCTATCTTACGTTTGCTTAGGAAAGGGGGAATATGATTGGCAAACTTTAAAGTTTTTTCAGAAGTGCCGTCGCAGCTATTGACTCAAGTATCTCAGTCCAATGCGGCTTCCTTGCTGACTACCACACAGAATTTGACCGCAGCCAGCCTGTTGTCACAAGTCTCAAACTTGACCGCAGCCAGCCTGCTGTCACAAGTCTCAAACTTGACCGCAGCCAGTCTGTTGTCGCAAGTCTCAAACTTGACCGCAGCCAGTCTGTTGTCGCAAGTCTCAAACTTGACCGCAGCCAGTCTGCTGTCACAAGTCTCAAACTTGACCGCAGCCAGCCTGTTGTCACAAGTCTCAAACTTGACCGCAGCCAGTCTGTTGTCGCAAGTTTCAAACTTGACCGCAGCCAGTCTGTTGTCACAAGTTTCAAACTTGACCGCAGCCAGCCTGCTGTCACAAGTCTTAAACTTGACCGCAGCCAGTCTGTTGTCACAAGTTTCAAACTTGACCGCAGCCAGTTTACTCACTGAATTAGGAGATCGCGCGGTTGTCGATGCATCGCAACCCGTGACAAGCGCCGTGACAAGCTTCACAGGCGGGAATACTCTTACAGCAATTTCCTTGAGTGAAGTGACCTTCACCGTGTACAACGCGAGTTCAACCGCTGGGGCCGCAGCCTTATTGTACCTAAGTGCGGACGGGACCAACTTTTCTCCTGACCCGACGACAGCCACTCAGACGATTGCTGCAAGTGCTCAGTATTTTTTTGCACCGGGTCATTTCGTCAAGTACATGCGAATTATGTACGCAGCACAAACGGCTGGAATTACAGCTTCACTTACCATTTATACACAAGCACATGTGTAATTTAGTAGTTTTTAAGGAGGAAAAGACAATGCTTCGAGTAAAAAATGAGGGACAGGGGACGCATTGTCCCTCTGTACATAGAAAAAGGAAAACACGTGAATCAAACTATGCACCCGCACGAAAATTCAATAAAAGAACTAGTCTTAAAATTAATTCTAAACTTTTAAATACTTCCCATATACAACCGATGAAGTTTGGTATAAGTAATGATCCTCTTGTTGTAAAAAGACTGCTTGCGCCGTTATACATCGAAAAGATCAGACGCCCTGTTATCGTCAAAAAAATATGTACACCCATTTATATCAAGCGGATCAAGAGGCCAATTACTATATCCGCTATTCAATCTCCAGTAATGATCAAGGGAATAGAGAGCCAAATATCTATACGTCCACTGAATCAGAAATTGGATAAAGTCACCGTCTATGGTTCAAATCCAACTGCCCCGGTACACACTGACGATGATGGTCGCATTGTTTTGTCTGGAGAAATACATGTTTCTCCTATTGTATATACGGAAAAGACGTTTATGAGCCTAGATTCACAAGATCAAGTTCAATCCATCCCTGCGCAAAATGTATCGAGACAAACCAATCTTTCATACGCTATCGTGAATCGATCAGAGAACCCAGTGAATATTTTTCTAGAAATCAGCCCGAACGATATAGACTATGTCCTTGATTCAGAAATTACCGTGTCAGGATTGACAACCCAAGCTCTTACACCATTGCGATTTTTACGATATGCAAAGATTTCTTATCAGTCTGCAAAATGTGATCATCCAGCGGTTTTTGACGTTTATTATCAGGCGCAGTCAGGTTGATGAAATATGAAAAAGTGTAGAGTTCATGTTTGCGTCGCGACATCATATCATTTGAGGCGGAATAAGAACAGTTGTCGAGGCGACCATCTAGCCGCCTCATGACGATGTTTGTCCCTTTCTACTTCGCACCAGACATGTTTTGTTTCACAGTTTCCTCTGCCTGTTGCAAGGTTTCTCCGTTCTGTGGCACTGCATCGATTCCATCCTTAGCGAGTTTTTGAATGAGAAAAACAGGAAAAGTAATCTCATGTATCCCTATTCCGCTGTTGTCGTTCGCATGGTCGACACCGATATGATGCGGTTCGCATAGGACGAGTAGATTCCTGATATCGTCGGGAGATGTCATCGGAACGTTTTTCAATAGACGTCCATACCCGTATGGATCCCATTCTCCACAAAAATCTTTTACTTTCTTCCAGTCTGCAAAATGGGCAAGACTCCATTCAATCCCAAAGTGATGAACATGTAAGTTCTCTGTCGCCCCGCAAACCCAACATCTATAGTGGCCGTCTTCTTGCAAACGTTCCTTGGCTTTACGGAAGTCTTCGGATGGCGTTCGTTTTGCGTGGTCAGGTACAATGACGAGTTCACGTAGAGTACGGGGCATGACGTGTTCTGGAACAACTGACAATTATCTCACCTCATCTATTCGTTAGTGTTACTGTTAACATATGAGAGATAAGGAGCTACTGATTGGACCATAGACTCTATTGTGATTTGTACTTGATCATCAGCCACTAAAGAGAGAGATACAGACGATCGACGTGATCTTGACGCCCCCTATGGGGTAAAGAACTGCAAGGGACAGCACAAAGACGGCAAACCGTGGGAGAAAGTGGTTTGCTTGTTTGGCTATAAGCTCCATCTGGTGGTGGATGCGGTGTATGAACTGCCTGTAGCCTTCTCGGTGACACCCGCATCGAAGTCGGACATACCGTGAGTGCACGACTTACTGAATCCAAGTGCAAGAGCGCCGATCAGAGATGCTAACAACGGTTCGGACAATGGTGGCGGGAGGATGGCCTGCGGGTACCGATTTAACCTCGAGGGGATAATTAATTTTCGCTTAATGCACCCATAAAAGGTGTTTTCTGGCATCTCGGGCTTTACGAGCCAGCATTCCGTATTCCTACAAAGCGGTTGCAGGGCGTTTATTTGGGGTAGGCTCTATGAGCACCTCTCGCAAGTCATTCAATTGAAATGAGTGAAACACATTAAATTCTAATTATGTATATGTAAAATGGCATATAGCATAAATATTTTCCGTGAATTATAATAAGTTAAAAAATTATTACATCTCGTATTGCTTTATTATATAAAAATTATTCAATTTATTTAACAGGAGGTAATATTGTGGGAGAACAATTGCATTTTAAAATGGATGGTTTAACCAATGAATTGGCAACTTTAATTTTACAAGCAATTCCTCAAGGTTTATTCGTTTTGGACATAAATGGTAGTCTGTGTTATCTGAATTCGATGGCCATGAATTTACTTAACCATGAATTATTAAGTCAAGCTTCGGAGAGAGGTACACACTTATATTCTAAGTTAACACCAACATGGACAGGGGAACCTAATGACTTTCAAGTCGCTGACCTATTTTTTCTCCATCGTTTTGGCTTAAATGAAGTTATTAAAAAAGGAAAGACATTACTCGGTCATGAAGTTGAAATAAGCGAAAAGCGGTACATTCTTAATGCTACACCACTGCTGGCCAATCAGAAAATAATCGGGGTCATAGCACTATTCGAAGAGGCGTTTGTCTACCAAACAGCGGTTAAGGAATTAGAGCATCATCGTATCGCAATTCAAGACTTACAAACGATTTTTGATAATTCTTACGATGTTCTATACGTATGTGATGGAAATGGAGTCACATTACGAGCAAGTTCTGCCTGTGAAGAATTATGGGGAAAAAGACCAGATGAATTGATTGGTCGAAGCGTATATGAGTTGGAAAATGAAGGAGTCTATCGTCCTTCTGCTACACGCCTTGCGTTGGAGAGAAAGAAAAAAGTACAAATTGTACAGGAAACAAAAACAGGACGGCGACTAATGGTCGTAAGTACCCCGATTCAAAATTCAGAGGGAGAAGTGGTACGAGTCGTCAATGCATCACGTGATATTACGGAACTTCACGAGTTAGAGACAGAACTACAACAACTTAAAGATATTGTGGAAGGTTATAAAATTGAGCTTGCTAGGTTGCAAGACCAAACCAACCAAAAAATGGGGCAATTGATTTATCGCAGTTCAGTGATGGAGAAAATCATCTCCAAATTAATGCGGATAGCAGTTGTGGACTCCACAGTGCTAATTATGGGGGAATCAGGTGTCGGTAAAGAGGTGATTGCAGATTATGTGCATTCGCATAGTCCCCGTATGGACAAGCCATTAATTAAAGTAAACTGCGCAGCTATCCCAGAATCATTACTGGAAAGTGAGTTATTCGGTTATGAGCAAGGTGCTTTCACGGGTGCGAATAAGAATGGTAAAGCAGGATTATTTGAATTGGCAAATGATGGCACTTTATTTTTAGATGAAATCGGTGATATGCCAACTGAATTACAAGCCAAATTATTACGAGTTCTCCAAGACACACAAATCATGAGAATTGGTGGACGGAAACCTATCCCAATCAATGTTCGCATTATCGCGGCAACAAATCAAGATTTGGGGTCTCGAGTTGCACAAGGAACGTTTCGCCAAGATTTATATTATCGACTGAATGTAATTCCTGTAACCATCCCCCCTTTACGTGAACGAAAAGAAGATATTTTACCATTAATAGAAGAATTCACAATAAGATATTCCACTAAATTCAATCGTCACATTCGAATTTCCAAAGAAGTCCTCGTTATGCTCGAAGAATATCATTGGCCAGGGAACATTCGAGAACTGCAAAATATCGTAGAAAGATTGATTGTCACAACTGATGCTGCGATTATTGGGATCGACCATTTACCGGAGGCATTAGTATATGGGGCTAAAGAGTCTCATTCTGTGATGTCCACCCAATTTCAAAAGTCGTCTAATAAATTTCAACAATCTATTGAAGTCCATAAGATAATTCCACTCAAAAAAGCAGTATATCTTGTTGAAACACAGCTTCTTGAATTGGCAAAAGAGCAATGTCGAACGGTGACTGAGATGGCGAAGGTATTGGATATGGATCAATCAACCATATCCAGGAAACTACAGAAATACGGTATGCAATATGGCATATAGCTATGCAAAAATGCATAATTAAATCATTGTTCCATCCAAGTGAACTTATCTAAAGTCCGTTAGATGCTGGGTCTTTGAGATTTAATTATTTATTGATCTAGTCTATGCCTTTGGTACACATCTTGCTAAATGACATAGTGTTACTCCCAAGCTATTAAGCGTCACGAAGGGAATAAGAGGGGGGATTTTAAGCGTGATTCGCATCATTACAACTGGTGGTACGATTGCATCAATGCCACAAGCAAACGGGGACGTTACAGCTAGCCTTAAAGGCTATGAATTGTTGCATGATCAAATAAATGCTGCAAACATTCAAATAGACAACGCCATTACTCTCGGAAGTTTTGCATTTTCATATGAGACGCTGTACGAAATTGCGCTTCATGTCAGAAATGCTCTCGCAGACGATGCGATAGAAGGAATCGTCATTACACATGGTACTGACACTTTAGAAGAGACCTCGTTTTTTCTCTCTTTAGTAACGGATCGCTCCAAACCCATTGTATTAACTGGTGCCCAACTGGATGCGAGTCATCCGTCCAGTGATGGGCATCGGAATCTAATGGATGCTATTACGATTGCTAGATCGACAGAGACTGCTAGGTGGGGGCCTATAGTTGTGTTTGGCGGATACATTTACTCGGCAAAAGAAGTGCGTAAAGTAGACACGAATGGGTTGGAGGCGTTTGCGGCTCCTGGCTGGGGACCGATTGGCAGAGTTGATCAGGATCGCGTGATTTGCGGTAGAAACATACCGAACTTAGTATTTTTTGATCCTGCTATCCCCGCTCCGGTGGGGTTGATTAGGTTATGTGTAGGCATGACTGGTCAAGAAGTGGTTCGTATGGCTGACGGATATCAAGGGCTCGTTTTGCAAGCATTTGGACGGGGAAATGCACATCCGTCCGTGTTTCCCGAAATCAGTCAACTTGTTAACAACCATATACCAGTTATCATTACGAGTCGTTGTATGAGTGGTGCGGTTGCTCCAGTGTACGGAAATGGCGGAGGACGTGACTTGGAGCGTGCAGGGGCATGGTTTGCTGGTGATCTGTCCGGGGAAAAAGCTAGACTATTGTTAGGTTTACTATTGACGCTTAGATTTCCATTTGACAGAGCTCGTGAACATATACAACGATGGGGAAATGTAAATCAACCTCACCTTAAATTGTGAATTTTATTCCAAAGACTCACTTGATTTAATATTTTAAACTTTGGCATGATACTTGCTATGTATTGTGACGTATACAAAAACATGTTCAAAGGAGGAATTGCGATGGTGAATTCTGTGCAGGGGCAACTGGCTGAAAAATATCATGCCCCAGCGAGGGTAGAGCAGTTTGGAATTGAATTCATTCCGAAAAGTTTAAAAACGGTAGCATGGTGGGAACTATCCTTTATTTGGTTCGCATTTATGTTGAATCCCTTGCAAGTATTACTTGGTGCAACTGCAATCACAGTTGGGGGTCTCTCTTTTTGGGGATCGGTTACCGCTCAGGCCTTTGGTGCGCTTGTCGCCATGATTGGATACATGGTAATGGCTACACTAGGGCTCGACTTCGGTCTTCCTGGTCAGGTGGGCACGCGTATGGCTTTTGGCATCCGTGGCGCTAAAGTTATTCCTTCTTTGTTTCGTGTAATCGCAGATATTTACTGGTTTGCAACACAAACAATGGTCGGCTCACTTGGCATTCAGGTCGTCCTCACAAAGCTAACAGGCCAAAAATTTCCCCTTGTATTAATTGCAGTTGTTTTCGCCATCGTGCAAAGCCTTATCGCAGGTGCAGGATACAATATCCTTGCAAAATCGACTAAATTCGCCACACCTATCAATGTGATTCTCTGGGTTGTCATGCTGGTTATGTTGATGACAAATCCATCTGCTTCTTATCATGCTAATTATGTATTATCTTTTCATGGGTCGGCGCACTGGGGATGGATCGCATTTATCAGCGCAAGTAATGTTGTGGCTGCGGAGTGGATCACGATGATTACTGACGCAGCTGACTTTTGCCGATACTCATCAGGTCGCGTGAAGAATTGGGCAGGGATGCTTATAGCTGCGGTCGTTGGATGTGGGTTTTCAGGATTTATCGGTGCGTATGCTGGTGTCGCAGCACATACCGACAACGTTTTTCAAGCAGTTTCTGATTTGACCAATAATTCATTTTTGCTGATACTCATGTTGTTGCTTATCGTTGTCGACAACTGGATGATTAACACGTTAAACTTGTATACAGCAGGTTTGTCTCTAACTAACATTTTCGAAAATCTAGGACGGTTTTGGTCGACGATTATCGCTGCCGTTTTGTCTGTAGTGTTATCAGCTCTTCCCCAACTTGCAACGCACGCCAATACCTTTGTTACACTCATTGGGGACTTTTTCTCACCGATTGCAGGTGTACTGCTTGCAGACTATTTGATTGTGAAGAAGTTAAAGGTAAATGTAGTCGCTCTATACGACAAAAATGGGCCGTATTGGTATTTTGGGGGATTTAATCCCATCGCGATTGTCTGGACAGTAATAGGGTTTGTGCTTTACCAATATGTGATTCCTACAGCCAGTTTCCAAACATTTACGACGATCGTTGTTGTCATGATTGGCTATACACTTACCGTTAAGTTGTTTAGCAAATCTAGCGTGATTGCCCAAGCAGCCAGTCCATCTGATTTCTCACCACAACAGTTGGAGGAAATTATTTCTATTAAAAACAACAACGCAAGGACAGATTAAATATAATGATTTTTTAGGATTTAATGCCAATTTTGCGGGTTGTCTTCAATGGACTATCAGTGAGAAATATATAAATTGAGAGGAGTCGTGTTGAATATGGGGAAAAAAGAAATTCTTATTGCCTATGGAGTAGATGTGGATGCAGTCGCAGGATGGTTAGGTTCTTACGCGGGAGAAGACTCTCCAGATGATATTTCTCGTGGATTGTTCGCGGGTGAGATCGGCGTACCCCGTCTACTCAACTTGTTTAAGAAGTATAATCTAAAGACCACTTGGTTTATTCCCGGACATTCAATCGAGACCTTTCCCGAGCAAACAAAAATGGTTGTGGATGCGGGTCATGAGATTGGTGTACACGGCTATTCTCACGAAAATCCGATTGCGATGACGGAACGTCAAGAAGAGGATATTCTTTTGAAGTGTATCGATTTGATTAAGTCTATTTCAGATAGACGGCCAACGGGATATGTTGCACCTTGGTGGGAATTCTCCAATATTACCAATGAGCTTCTGTTGAAGCATGGCATTAAATATGACCACAGTTTAATGCATAATGACTTTCATCCATATTATGTGCGGGTCGGTGACAACTGGACGAAAATTGATTATAACAAAGATGCAAAGGACTGGATGAAACCACTGATTCGAGGGAAGGAGACCAATTTAATTGAAATCCCGGCTAATTGGTACCTTGATGATTTACCCCCAATGATGTTTATCAAAAAATCGCCCAACAGTCATGGATTTGTTAATCCGCGTGACATTGAACAGATGTGGAAAGATCAATTTGATTGGGTCTATCGTGAACATGACTATGCTGTATTCGCGATGACCATTCATCCAGACGTGAGTGGTCGCCCGCAGGTTTTAATGATGCATGAGCGTCTGATTGAGTATATAAATGGCCATGAAGGCATTCGTTGGGCGACATTCGATGAAATTGCGGACGACTTTGCACACCGCAATCCATATGCAAAGTAGGTCTAGATTTAAGC